>CAZSIW010000086.1:0-8119 GCA_964606755.1 uncultured Elusimicrobiales bacterium
AGGCTCACAATACCCATTCCTTGATATAGCGGGCTGCGCGGTGACTTTCAAGGTTTGCCAGGCGCTGATGCTGTCTTACGGCAGGTATTTCGACAAGGAACTCGCCGCGCTGGATTTCTCGGGTGATACGGTGTCTGTCGCGGTGTTCAAGAACGCCGGTATAGAAAAACAGGAAAAATTCAACGGTCTTGGCGATGGGTTAGCCGCGCTCGTCTCCGGAAAAACCGTCGTTGTAAAAGACGAGAGCGCGCTCCAAAAGGCAACAAAACTATTGGGTGGCGACAGGAAGTTCGTAACGCTTCCGGCCCCGGCTACTGACGAGGTTCAGGGGGCCGCTGCCCTGGCGGAATATTTTATAGACCTTGAGGCAAAAAACGACCTGAGGATGAATTTTTTCGCCTCCGACAACCTTGACCTCGTGGCTTTGGGCACTATCGCCGACATTATGCCTCTCTCGGACGAGAACAGGGTTCTTGTCACGGAAGGCCTGAAATATCTTTCCAATACAAAAAAACCGGGCCTGCGGGCTTTGCTCGAAGTGTGCCTTAGAAAGAAAAACGACGAATCGGCGCTGAGCGCGAAATCGGTGTCCTGGGATATAACCCCGATACTTAACGCCGCCGGGCGCAGGGGGCGGGCGGACCTGTCGGTTAAGCTTATATTTTGCGATGATGTGTTTGACTGTCACACGTTTCTCGATCAGATTGTAGAGCTAAACAACCAGCGCAAAGAACTGCAGGCGGAAAACATGGAAGTTTTTACGTCGCTGGTCAGCCAGCAGTGCGATATTGACCGTGACAAAATATTAATAATAACGGCCACCGGCATCGAGCACGGAGTGACGGGAATAGTCGCTTCCCATCTGATGCGGAAATTCAACAGGCCGGTCCTTTTGCTGATACTTGAAAAAGAGGAAGCGGTCGGCGCGGCGAGGTCAATGGAAGGTTTTGATATGGTGTCCGCGTTCGACAGCCTTAAGGACATCCTTGTAAAATACGGCGGTCACTCGCAGGCGGCGGGCGTGACGGTGAGCAAGACCAATATCGAAGAGTTCACGCGCAGGTTAAGGGAGATCGCCGAGCGGGAGATAAACTATGAGATGCTCTCGCCCACGATAGAGATAGACGCGGAGCTGAACCTTGCGGATATCGGCATGGAGCTTCTTGACGATCTTGCGAAGCTCGAACCCTTTGGCACCGGCAACCCGCATCCCATTTTCAGCCTGAGCAACGTCAGGGTTAAATCGTATGAAAGCCTGGGCTCAAAGAACGAGCACCTGAAACTCAAAATAAACAAGAATGACCGGGCCGTTATAGAGGTGCTGGGCTGGGGCTTGGGGCCGTCTCTGCCCGAGCTCAAAAAAAGCGCCGCGCTCGACCTGGCTGTCCAGCTGGAATACAACAACTGGAAATCCAAAAAGAGCCTGCAGCTTGTTATTTGTGATGTGAAGACGAGGCTGATATGAATCAGCGTTCAGCGTATAGCGTATAGGGAAAGCAAAGGCATAAAGTTTTTCTGTACGCTAAACGCTCTACGCTATACGCTAGAGACGGAGGAAGCAATGGCCAAAAAACAAAGCACGAAACAAGAGGCGAAGATCGCCGTCATCGGTGGCAGCGGGATGTACGAGATCGACGGGGTCAGGAACGTAAAGGAAGTGAAGGTGAAAACGCCTTTCGGCGACCCGTCGGACGCGATAACCCTGGGCGAGATCGAGGGTGTGCGCTGCGCTTTTCTTCCGCGGCACGCCCGCGGACACAGGATACTGCCGGGCGAACTGAACTCCCGCGCGAATATCTATGCGCTCAAGTTGCTGGGCGTCGAGCAGATAGTTTCGGTGTCCGCCTGCGGTTCTCTCAAAGAAGAGGTCAAGCCCAGGCAGTTCCTGATACCGGACCAGATCTACGACAGGACGAAGGACAGGCCGTGCACCTTTTTCGGCGAGGGGATAGTCGGCCACGTGGGTTTTGCCGAGCCGTTCTGTAAAGAGATCAGCGGCGCGCTCGCTAAATCCGCCCGGGCGCTTAACATAGACCATCATTACGGCGGCACCTATGTGTGCATAGAGGGGCCGATGTTCTCCACAAAGGCCGAGTCGAACGTTTACAGGCATCTGGGTTTCAGCATAATCGGCATGACCGCTGTGCCCGAGGCCAAACTCGCCCGCGAAGCCGAGATATGTTACGCGACCGTCGGCCTCGTCACGGATTACGATGTGTGGAAAGAGGGCGAAGAAGTAACCGTAGAAACAGTGATCGCCAACATGAAAGAGAACACCGAGAACGCGAAAAAACTGATAAAACACGTTGTGCCGGAGCTCGCGGAAAGACAGGTGAGCTGCCCGTGCACAAGCGCCCTGAAGTTCGCTGTCATGACGAAACTGGATTCGAAGAACAAAAAGACACAGAACAAACTTAAGTTGTTGCTGCAAAAATATAATTAAGCGTTTGGTGATCGGTCTGATCGGACTGATCTGTCAGATCGCTCTGGGAGAATTAAAATGGGTATTCTCGTAGTTGGTTCGATGGGCCTTGACACGGTGGAGACACCGCACGGCAAGGTGACAGACGCGCTCGGCGGCGCGGCGACTTATTTTTCTGTGTCGGCCTCATATTTCACGAAGGTCAACCTCGTGGCTGTTGTCGGGAACGATTTCCCGAAGCAGCACATTGACCTGTTAAAAAAGCACAAGATCGACGTTGACGGCCTCCAGCAGGTGGAGGGTAAAACTTTCAGGTGGTCGGGCCACTACATGAAGGACCTTAACGAGGCGCAGACCCTCAACACCGAGCTCAACGTTTTCGCCGGGTTCGATCCTCAGCTTCCCGAAAAATATACAAAGGCCGAGTACGTGTTCCTCGCGAACATCGACCCCGTCCTCCAGCTTAAGGTGTTAAAGCAGGTGAAAAAACCGAAGCTCATTGCTTTGGACACAATGAACTTCTGGATACAGGGAAAGCTCAAAGAGCTGAAGGCTACTCTCAGGCACATAGACATACTTGTGATAAACGAGACGGAAGCAAAGATGCTTGCCTGCGAAAAGAATCTGATGAAGGCTGCTCAGAAAATATTCGGCCTCGGGCCCAAAGGCCTCGTGATAAAGCGCGGCGAGTACGGCGCGATGCACGTTACGAAGAATTCGGAGTTCGCCCTGCCCGCCCTGCCGCTTGAAAAGGTGTGCGACCCCACCGGCGCGGGCGACACTTTCGCCGGCGGGTTCATGGGTTTCATAGCCAAGAGCAACAAGGTGGATGATCAGACCCTGAAAAAAGCGGTGGTGTACGGAAGCGTCATGGCGTCCTACAACGTTGAAGATTTCAGCCTCAATAAATTGAAGGCCCTGAACTCCGGCATGATAAACGACAGGTTCAACAAGTTCAAAAAACTTACGGCGTTTTAAGGGTTTAACCCGGGATCGCGCCCTGTAAGCGCTAGCCCGGTGAACATGCAGGGGCGGGCCTTGTGTCCGCCAGATGGCTGATCCGCCATTGTGTTGTTCACGCTGGAAGCGTGAGGTGTTATAGGCAGGGGTAAAACCCCTGTATAAAAGAGCATATCTCCACCCTCATCCCGCCCTGTAGGGGCGGTGCGAGCGGTACTCCATAAAACATGCAGGGGCGGGCCTTGTGTCCGCCCATTTGCGATTTAGCGAAACTATAGCGGAAGCCACAGCGGGAGGCATGGTTGTGTCGCCAGCGGTACTGGAGCGATCCTTCAGCGGCACGAAAGCGGCATATCCAGCGGAGCCTATAGCGGTAGTTCCAGTGAGGCCTCTAGCACAGCTTCAGCGGTTACTCCAGCGGAAGCGCCAGCGGACGGTTTAGCGGTAGTCTCAGCGTGACCTCTAGCGGTGTTTCCAGTGTTCGCCATCGGATGCTCCAGCGTATGGTCTAGCGGCACGAAAGCGGTAGCTCCAGCGGACAGTCAAGCAGTAG
Organism: uncultured Elusimicrobiales bacterium; assembly: GCA_964606755.1. Classification (GTDB taxonomy): domain Bacteria; phylum Elusimicrobiota; class Endomicrobiia; order Endomicrobiales; family CAZSIW01; genus CAZSIW01. The sequence continues at coordinate 3,936 of CAZSIW010000086.1, forward strand.
TCCCAGCGGTGGTTCAATAGTACTCTAGATGATGTTCCAGAACTAGTCCCAGCGGAAGCACCAGCGTACGGTTTAGCGGTAGTCTCAGCGTGACCTCAAGCGGCTGCGCTAGCGGTAGTGCCAGCGGTAGATCCAGCGATGCTTCCGCGGTGGTCCCAGCGGAAGCGCCAGCTGACAGTCCAGCGGTGCCATCAGCGGTAGCTCCAGCGGAAGTTCCAGCGGAGCGGCCAGCGGAAAGGTATAAAAATTAAAACGAATTGAAAATACAATGATATATTGAATACATATCATACGGTTTTAAGTGCTAAAAATGTAATTTGATATGGCTCATTTAAGCATGGCAACATCATAGTGTTTGAGGGTCAAATGGAACTGAACAAACAGACCACAAAAGAGCATGTAAAACTGCTGGTAGACAAGTACAAAGCCGAGCTGTTTGCAGGTAAGATAAATGATTACACCGAAGCCGAGATCAAGAAGGGCTTCATTGAGCCACTGTTCCACGCGCTTGGATGGGATACTGCGAACAGGGATGAGGTAGGCCTTGAAACAGCTGTATCCGGTGGCCGGGCTGACTATTCATTCAAGGTTTCTGGCATCATAAAACTGTTCGTTGAAGCCAAGGCTGTTCATGCCGGCCATGACAAGCTTGAGTTTGCAGAACAGGCCATCAATTATGCCTGGCATAAGGGTGTTGTATGGGCTGTGCTAACTGACTTTGAAGGCCTGATAGTCTTCAATGCCGAGCGCAAGGCAAAGTCAATAGAAGAGTGCCGGTTTATAAGTCTTAACTACACCCAATACCTTGACCAGTTTGACAAGATCTGGTTCCTGTCCAAAGAGTCAATCGAACAGGGCCTGATAGACAAAGAAGCCGAAACCTGGGGCAAAAAGGAGAAGAAACAGCCGGTTTCCAAACAGATACTGGATGACTTGTTAAAATCAAGCAATCAGATTACAAAACAGCAGCAACTGGGAGGGGTTTATGGCAAACCAATTTAAGGATTATGCAAAGAAAGTATTGTCAAAAGTGAATGTTCCGTTAACCTTTATGGAAATTTGGAAAAAAGGACAAGAATTAGGGTTTGAAGTTGAGACAGATGGAAAAACACCTTTTAATACTTTAGGAGCACAATTATTTGTTGATGTGAGAGATAACCCATCATCAGAGTTTATTAAAGTCGGTAAAAGACCGGCAAGATTTTTTCTTAAAAGTAAAAAAGATGAGATTGATGATAGTTTTAGCTTGGACTTTCTTGGCTTAAAAGGAAATACAAACCGAAAAAGTGCAAAATTCACTGAAGAAGATATTTATGAACCTGCTAAAAGCTGGTTTGTTGATGAAGGTGAAGAGGTTACTCACGCATGTGTTCTTGGTGGAAAAGTCCTTGGTCATAAATGGGGTACACCGGATATACTGGCTACAATAAGACCGAAAAGCGATGATTTTTACAAGCCACACATAGAGCTTGTAGCGATTGAGGTTAAAGATCCCGGTTATAGTCCTGTGGAAGCTTTGGGACAAGCAATGGCATATAAATATTTTGCGCATAAAGTCTGGTTAGTGTTACCTAAAGATGATGAGATAAACAGAATAGAAGGTATAGCTATTTCTGCAAATATTGGGCTTGTTGTTTTTGAGAAAAAAGAAGAAGGTTTTCATTTTGAGTTCAGAAACAGGCCATTAGCAGGACAGCCAGATTTTACTGAGGTGAATGCGGTGCTGAAAATTCTTAAAGAAAAGAAATTAGATGTCTATAATGCTTTATTGATAAATGCCTAGCTGTAATGGCTTAACCAAAGAAGAAATAAAAATCGTTGATGATTGTAGTGAAGTTAGATAGTCGTGTTAGGGGTGATTGTGACGCCAGAACAGTTTCTTTTAGTTTATCCCATGATAATGGAATGGATTCGACAACTTCTTTCTGAGAATGCAAAATTAGCACAGAGAGTCTCAAGTGCGAATTTTAAGCGCTTACCATTCTACTTATCAAACTCCATCCTTGAGTCAACTAAATTTGTCGTGGTTGATAAAATTCCAGTTCCGCCTTTATCGGCTTGGGGTTTGAGTCAGTTTTCAGAGTTTGAGAAAATGGATTTTGTTGGCATCACCTATATAGATACTTTTTTCGTCAGGCAATGCTCGGCACAAAATGAAAAGTTATTTTTTCATGAACTGATCCATGTTCTTCAATGGCGATTTCTAAAGCCTGAGCGTTTCTTAATTGAATACGTGTCCGGTTTGGAAGCAAATGGTTATGAGAATTCACTTTTGGAATTAATGGCCTACGATGCTGATAAAATATTTGCTGAATCCCAAACACCGTTTGATGCAGAAAAGAAAACAATAGAACAATTAAGCAATATTTATGACAAACAGTGCCGGTCGTAACTTTTAATGCTTATGAATTGTTGTAACGGGTAAAACCTCCGGGTTCCGGCATGCGGGCGCGGCTGCGGCTGCGGCTTTCACCGGAATAACGGCGAAGCGGCTTTGCCGGGCGATGAAACAAGGCGGTTGATTACGTGGAAAATCCCAATGCTCTTTAATTTGTTGTAGTACAGCTGGGCAGTATTGTTGAAAGCCTCAACAAGATCTGCGACGGCTCGGCAAATAATATGACGTGGGAGATAATTGTCAGTTTAAACAGCGTTGTAAGAGACTGGCTGCTGATACAGAAAAGCATAAAGATAAAACAAATCGGGCCTGATTTTGTCGGCAGGGCGCAAAACTATGTTTCAAAAGAAGATTGTCAAAAAATAGTAACAGTGCTGGAGTCGATGAAACCTGTTATATGCATTGATGAACTGCGGATTGCGCGGCTTACGGGGCAAAAATATCCGGGCGGTAAAATTGATCCTGCGGTGTTGAGGGATAATATAACGGTAACGTATGATGTTCTTAAGGCAAAGACGGCATCCGGCCAGGAAAATTACGCGGTGATGGATCAAACCATATACACGGTTGAAGCCGCATATGAGGCAATTCGCAGGCTTACCCTGGGATTCGGCAGACACAATACATGATCCTTGAGCGGACGCAGATAAGTTTTATGTATAATTCTTTAAGCGGAAATGGTGTTGAATTCAGACAAACGTCTTGTTATTTAATAAGGAGTTCTGCTTTTGCTAATCAACCAATATGCAATAATTTTTCAGGGGGAGACAGGGCAATGAGTGACTTGATTCCGCAGGAAAAGATTGAAAACAAGATTTTATTAATTAGAGGCAAACGCGTAATGCTCGATAAGGATTTGGCCGAACTTTACAGTGTTGAGACTGGGCAATTGACCAGACAGGTAAGAAGAAACATCGACAGATTTCCTGAAGATTTTATGTTTCAATTAACAAACGATGAGTTTAATAACTTGAAGTGCCATTTTGGCACATCAAGTTGGGGCGGTACTCGGAAACTTCCTTATGTGTTTACTGAAAACGGAGTGGCAATGCTCTCATCTGTATTAACAAGCAAAGCGGCAGTCAGAGTAAATATTCAAATAATGAGGACATTTACAAAACTTCGTGAGTTTTTGCTGACACACAGAGAACTCGCCCAGAAATTAAGCCAGCTTGAGCGAAAATATGAAAGGCATGATGAACAGATACAGGCTGTTTTCGACCAGATAAGGGAGTTTATGGCTTTTAAAGAAAAACCAAAAAAACAAATAGGGTTTAAGAAATAAATTTTCCAGAGCGAACGCCATAATCCAATTCTGCCACAGCTTGTTGCAGAAATTCCGATGGAATGGTGATAGGCGTACAAGAGGTAAAAATGAAAACAAAACTCCCAGAAAATTATTTGGAACTGATAGCTTCAGCGAAGAAGGCGATGAGGTTTTCTTATTCGCCTTATTCAAAGTTTCGCGTGGGCGCAGCGGCGCTGACGGAGGACAAGAAGATATTTACGGGCGTCAACATCGAGAACGCATCTTACTCATTAACTCTCTGTGCTGAGAGGTCGGCTGTGGCCTGTGCGGTGAACAGCGGACAAAAAAAGTTTACCGCTGTAGCGGTGGCGTCCAGCGCTAAAAAGGGATGCCCGCCATGCGGCGCGTGCCTTCAGTTCATCTCGGAGTTCGGCGCGGACATCGATATAATCTATGCCGGGAAAGACGGAATTTTTAAAGTAAAAAAGTTGTGCGAGCTTTTGCCGGAGGTTTTTACACTTAAAAAATGATAAAAAG
>CAZSIW010000087.1:0-566 GCA_964606755.1 uncultured Elusimicrobiales bacterium
ATAGCGATAACTTTCTTCGGCGCATTTTTTGTGCCGTGGACGCTCGGACACCTGGTGCTTCTAAGAAGCATAAGGCCCGCCGGTATGTCCTGCGTGCTGTACCTCTTCATCATCATCTGGATGCTCGACACCGGGGCTTACGTCGTTGGAAAAAAGATCGGCAAGATGAAACTCGCCGAAACGGTGAGCCCAAAGAAGACTGTGGCGGGGGCTGTCGGCGGTTCGGCGACGGCTGTAGTTGTGTCTATTATAATGTACTTCGTGTTCCTTAAAAGATATTTTTCTCTGCCCGAGATAATGGCCTTAGGCCTGATAATATCGGTGCTCTCCCAGTTCTCAGACCTATCGGAATCGCTGCTCAAAAGAGATGTCGGAGTAAAAGATTCCGCGGACCTTCTTCCCGGCCACGGGGGAATGCTCGACAGGTTCGATTCTTTTCTTTTCACCGCCCCGCTGTTCTACTACTACCTGACCATCTTCAAAGGCTACTAACTCCGGGGGAATTCTTACTATGAAAAAATTGATAATCCTCGGTTCAACGGGCTCCATCGGGCGCCAGTCTATAA
>CAZSIW010000087.1:576-8006 GCA_964606755.1 uncultured Elusimicrobiales bacterium
CGAGGCTTAAGGATAAAATAAGCATCGAGGCGCTGACGACCAATTCGAACATCGATGCCCTCAAGGAACAGGTGCTCGAATACAAGCCGCGGATTGTCTGCGTGTACGACCCCGTCAAGGCCCGCGAGATGGAAAAATGGGCGAGGGTTTCGGCCCGCAAGACCCGTGTAGTCTGCGGACTGAGCGGTTTGAACGAGGTTGCAGGGAAAGTAAAAGCGGACCTCCTTCTTTCCGCTGTTGTGGGCTCTATAGGCCTGGAGCCGCTCATTAACGCTATTAGGTCCGGCAAGAACATAGCCCTTGCCAACAAGGAAGCGCTGGTTGTGGCGGGCGAGATCATAATGAGTGAGGCAAAAAAGAATGGGGTGGACATCGTTCCCGTGGACAGCGAACACTCCGCCATCTTTCAGTGCCTCAAGGACGAAGACAAAATATCTGTCACAAAAATAATTTTGACGGCCTCGGGCGGGCCGTTCTACAGGTACAAAAAAAGCCACGAATCTATAACGGTAGAGCAGGCGCTCGATCATCCAACGTGGGATATGGGCCCGAAGATCACCATTGATTCGGCGACACTTATGAACAAGGGGCTGGAGGCCATAGAGGCGCACCACCTTTTCAGCGTCGGCATGGACAGGATAGACATAGTCATCCACCCGCAGTCGATAGTGCACTCCATGGTCGAGTTCGTGGACACCACGGTGCTCGCGCATATGTCTATACCGAACATGGAGCTGCCGATACAATACGCCATCACTTACCCGGGAAGGGTGTCCATGCCCATCAAAAGGCTTGATCTCGCGAAGGCCGGAAGGCTTGATTTCGATTCGCCGGATTTTAAAAGGTTCCCGTGCCTGAAGCTGGCGCTGGAGGCCGGCAACAAGGGCGGCTCAATGCCCGTCGTAATGAACGCGGCGAACGAGACCGCTGTTGATATGTTTTTAAATAATAAGATAAAATTCACAGATATTCCAAAGATAGTTTCTAAAGCGATGAGGTCGCACAGGGTTGTTCCAAAACCGAGCCTGAGCAGGATCATGGAGCTTGACTCGGAGACAAGGAACAGGAGTTTTGTATATGATTAAAATTGCGGGGTTTGAGCTGGCTCTCTTTCAGATAGCGGCTACGGTTATCGGCGCAGGATTTATCGTATTTGTGCATGAGCTGGGGCATTTCATAATGGCAAAAACCTACAAGCTGAGGGTGGAAAAATTCGCGTTCGGTTTTGGCCCGGAGATATTCGGGTTCACTAAAGGCGAGACGAGATATTCTATCTGCGCGATACCGCTCGGCGGCATGGTAAAGATGCCGGGCGAGGATCCCGACTCCTCCACGGGTTCTCCCGACGAATTCTATTCGCAGAAGTGGTACAAGCGGCTGGTGATAGCGTTCTTCGGCCCGTTCATGAACTACGTTTTGGCGGCGCTCATATTCGCTTTCGTTATATATTTCTGGGGCCTGGCCAGGCCTTCCGACCAACCCGTGATCGGCGACGTGGTGGAGGGATATCCGGCGATGAAGGCGGGGGTATTGGCCGGCGACAGGATATTAAGCATAAACGGTTTCGAAATAAAAGACTGGATGCAGCTGGCGGGTTACATACACTCGCATTCCGATAAGATGCTGGACATGAAGGTGTTAAGAAAAGGAAAAGAGCTTGATATAAATGTTCAGCCCAAATTTGACAAGGCGGCCGGCACGGGGCTGATAGGCATAGCGCCCGACGCGGTGACGGAAAAAGAGGGATTGCTTTATTCATGTTACCTGGGCGGGAAGATGACTGTCGTTCAGTCAGTCCTTACCCTGCAGTACCTCGGGCAAAAGATCGTGCACCTTGAAAAACCCGACCTGGCGGGGCCTATAGGCGTAGTGCAGTTCATAGCCAAGGCGGCAAGATCCGGCATGAGGGACCTGCTGGGATTCCTTGCCGTGATATCTACCGCACTGGGTCTTTTTAACCTATTGCCTATCCCGATACTCGACGGCGGGCATATCTTTATAGCCCTGATCGAGGGCGCTATCAGGCGGCCGCTCGGCAAGAAAGCCATAATGACCGCGAACATGGTAGGGCTTTCGATAATCGTCTGCATTTTCATATTTGCTACATATAATGATATTGCGAGGCTGGTGAATTAATAAAAAGTTCGCCAGTGCACCAGTTTGCCAGTGCTCCGGTCATTTTTCCTCTCCACGGCGTGGAGAGGAGAGGTGAGGGGGAGCAAAAGTTAGTGGTTAACTGGCCAACTGGAAAACTGGTTAACTGGAGCACTCATAAACTTATGTTCACTAGAAAAAATACTAAGACAATAAAGATAGGCAACGTCACCATCGGCGGGGGAAACCCGGTGGCGGTGCAGTCGATGACGAACACCGATACGCATGACGTGCGCTCAACGATAGGCCAGATCAGGCAGCTTGAAGACTCAGGCTGCAGGATCGTGCGGGTGTCAGCGCCTGATATGGAGGCCGCGAAAAATATTGAGAAGATAAAAAAGGGGATAAGCATCCCTCTTGTGGCCGATATTCATTTCGACAGCAAACTGGCTGTCGAAGCGATAAACAGGGGCGCCGATAAGATAAGGATAAACCCCGGAAATATCGGTTCGAGAAAAAATGTCGAAGACGTTGTTTTGGCCGCGAAGAAGGCCGGTATACCTATCAGGATAGGCGTAAATTCGGGTTCGCTTAAGAAGTTCCATTCTGTAAAAAGCTCGGGCGAAAAGGCGCGAGTTCTGGTGGACGCGGTGCTTGAGCATATAAAAATACTTGAGTCTCTTGAGTTTTTTGACACGGTGGTCGCGCTGAAGGCGTCAGACGTTGTGACTACTATTGAGGCGTACAGGCTGTTCGCCCGAAGGAGCGACTACCCGCTCCATATAGGCGTCACCGAAGCGGGCGGCATGTTCAGAGGGACGATAAAATCGTCAGTCGGGCTGGGTGTGCTGCTTTGCGACGGGATAGGCGACACAATGCGGGTCTCTCTCACCGCTGACCCGTTACAGGAAGTGCGCGTGGGTTACCACATTCTCCAGAGCCTCGGCCTCGGTTCCACGGGCATAGAGATCGTTTCCTGCCCGACCTGCTCGAGATGCGGCGTGAACCTTGAGAAGATAGTGAACGCGATAGAAGACGGGATCGGCGGGCTAAAAGTCTCCGCCAGGTTTTATAAAAAACCGTTGAAAGTCGCGGTTATGGGCTGCGTGGTCAACGGCCCCGGTGAAGCCAAGGACGCGGATATCGGCATCGCCGGAGGAAAAGGTTTCGGGCTCCTTTTCAAAGGCGGTGAAGTGGTAAGAAAAGTTAAACCGAAGGATTGGGTGAAGACCATAGTAGGAATGATAAAAACAGCAGCGAGATGAAGCAGGGACAAGGGGCAAGTAGCAAGGGTAAAGCAAAGAATAAAAAGATTTCCTAAACCCTTGCCCCTGACTACTTGACCCTGCATTTAGGAGTTATTATGGGAAAAAACATTTATTTGACTAAAGAAGGTTACAAGAATCTTCTTGACGAGCTTGAGAAACTAAAAAAAAGAAAACCTGAAATATCCAACGAGATAGGAAGGGCGAGGGAGCTGGGTGACCTCAAAGAGAACGCCGAATACCATGCCGCCAAAGAGGCGATGGGTCATATTGTAAGAAGGATAGCGGAGATCGAAGACAAGATAGCGCATTCACAGAGCATTGATGATCAGAATATAGAAAAAGACAAGGTCTATATCGGCGCCACTGTGAAGCTCAAAGACCTTGACGAGAACGACGAGTTCAGCTACACCATCGTCGATCCCGAGGAAGCTGATGTAGCAAAAGGCAAAATATCCGTCCATTCACCTGTGGCGCAGGCTCTACTGGGAAAAAAGAAAGGCGAAGAACTCAAGATAGACCTTCCGTCGGGACATATGAATGTAAAAATTTTGGAAATAGAAAGATAGCAGGGGCAAGGGGCAAGTAGCAAGGGAAAGCAAAAAGGCAATGGCAGGTAACGCAAGGGTCAAATACTTATGAAAGATGGGTTCAAAAGTTTGATCGCATGGCAGAAAGCATATAAGTTTGCGTTGGTAATTTATAAACTTTCTTCTCAATATCCTGCAAATGAACAGTATGGCTTGACTTCACAAATCAGACGTGCGTCAATATCCATTCCCTCTAATATTGCTGAGGGATATGAGCGAAAGTTTAGAAAAGAATATGTGCATTTTCTGTCGATTGCTAAAGGTTCTTTAGGAGAAGTTGAAACGCAATTGTTATTCTCGAAAGATTTAGGATATTTAAATATAGAACAATATAGACAAGTTGACATTGAACGTCAGGAGCTGGCAAAGGTTCTAAATGGTTTGATAAAGTCGTTGACTTAACCCTTGCCCCTTGCTACTTGACCCTGTCACTAGTCCCTGGAGTTACTAATGTTACGCTCAAAGTATTTTCTACCAACTTTAAGGAACGTTCCCAGCGACGCGGATAATGTGTCGGCAAAGCTTATGCTCAGGGCGGGAATGATAAGGAAGATCGCCTCGGGTGTTTACGAGTGGCTGCCGCTGGGCCTGAAGGTTTTGAAAAAAGTTGAGAACATCATCCGCGAAGAAATGAACGCGGCCGGCGGACAGGAAGTCTGGCTTCCCGTCATACAGCCGAAGGAACTGTGGGAAGAGACCGGCAGGTGGCAGGTGTACGGAAAAGAGCTCTGCAGGCTCAAAGACAGGAAGGGGTCGGAGTTCTGCCTTGCGCCGACGGCTGAGGAAGTTATAACCGACATGGTGCGCAACGAGATACGCTCGTACAGGGAGCTGCCGGTGATGCTCTACCAGTTCGGCACAAAGTTCCGCGACGAGATAAGGCCGAGGTTCGGAGTGATGCGGGCCAGAGAGTTTTACATGAAAGACGGCTACTCCTTCCATGCCGACGAAGCCGACGCGGAAAAGTATTACCAGGTGATGTACAATGCCTACGACAGGATATGCAAGCGGTGCGGTTTCAAGTTCAGGGCCGTAGAAGCTACGACCGGAGCCATCGGGGGATCGTTCTCTCACGAGTTCATGGTGCTGGCCGAGACCGGCGAAGAGGAGATGGTCTCCTGTTCCTGCGGCTACGGGGCCAACACCGAGAAAGCAGAGTTCAAGCTGGACTACATGCCAAAGACCGTGTTCCCTCCCGAGGAGATGAAGGAGATAAACACGCCGGGCCTTTACTCTGTCGAAGACGTTTCGAAACTTCTTAAGATCGGAGCCTACAGGTTCATAAAGACTATGATATATGTGGCGGACGATAAGCCCGTGGTCGCTCTTGTAAGGGGCGATTACGAGATAAACGAACACAAGCTGCAGGCTCTGCTCGGCTCTTCGACTATCGAGCTTGCAGACGAGGCGACAATTGAAAAAGTGACAGGCGCGTCGCTCGGTTTTGCCGGGCCCGTGGGCCTTAAGGATGTAAAGATAGTTTCCGACTTCTCTATCAAGACTATGGCTAACGCCGTGACGGGCGCGAACAAGAAAGATTATCACGTTACGGGCGTCAACCCGGGCAGGGATTTCGAACCTTCAGTTTACGCGGATATAAGGGTTGTCAGAAATGACGACAAGTGCGTCAAGTGCGAAAAGGACATTTCTTTCTCAAGAGGAATAGAGATAGGGCACACCTTCAAACTAGGTACAAAGTATTCAAGCGCCATGAAGGCCACCTACCTGGATGCCCAGGGAAAAGAGAACCTTATGATAATGGGCTGTTACGGCATAGGAGTTTCAAGGGTGATGGCGGCGACGATCGAGCAGTCAAACGACGTCGACGGCATAATATGGCCCGTCGCCCTGGCGCCGTTTGAGGTGATAATAGTTCCCATAGATTATAAGAGCGAGAAAACAAAGGAAGCCGCGGACGGGATATACAGAGAACTGCAGGGAGCGGGTATCGATGTAATGCTGGACGACCGTGACGAGCGCCCGGGTATAAAGTTCAAGGACGCCGACCTCATAGGCGTTCCGTTCAGAATAACTATAGGCGACAAGACACTGGCGACTGGCTCTGTTGAACTCAAGGCCAGGTGGGAGAAAAAGGAACAGATAAAATTCGTTCCGGTGGGTGAGGCCGCGAAGACAGTTGTCGAGCTTGTCAGGGGTCATAAAACGAAATAGCCCTGATCGCAAAATCGCTTGCAATTGATAAAGTAATTTAGTAGAATAAGCTAGTCAAGAGTGGCTATGAATGTGGCCACTCTTTGTTTTTGCAAAAATATCACAGGGTAATGTCATGAGCACGAACAAACAACTCGAAGATTTGATCGCGCCGTTCCTGCAGTCCTCCGGTTACGAACTGGTAGATACCCAGTACCTCAGGGAAGCGGGGAAGATGGTGCTGAAGGTTTTTGCTGACAAGGAAGGCGGCCTGAAGCTAAGCGACTGCGAACAGCTCAGCCGCGACATCGGAGATCTTGTCGATAAATCTGGCATAATAAAAGAAGCATATGTGCTTGAGGTGTCTTCGCCGGGCCTCGACAGGGTGTTAAAGAAAGAATCTGATTTCGTGAAATACAGGGGCAAGAGGGCGAAGGTCACGCTGTTCGCGCCGGTAGAAGGGCAGAGGCATTTTACGGTTATAATAAATTCCGCGGCGAACGGGAAGCTGAGTTTCAGCGATATTTTTACGAACAAGAACATCGAAGTTGAGATCTCAAAGATAGCCGCCGCACGCCTCGACCCTGATATAAGCATATAAACTAATAGAAATATTTTTGAGTGGGAGAATTAAAATGTCAGAAAAAAGCGAACTCGTTTTGGCGTTGGAGCAGATAGAAAAAGATAAAGGGATAAAAAAGGAAGAGATAATACACGTTATAGAGAACGCGCTCGTGTCGGCCTATCGTAAACACGTCGGTAAAGATGTGAACGTGGAGGCGATAGTAGATTCCAATACCGGCCAGATGAATGCGAGCGTGATAAAACACGTCGTTGCAGAGGTCAAGAACCCGAATATCGAGATAACGCTCAAAGAGGCGAAACTCCTGGTGGCCGACGCCAAAGTCGATTCGGATATCAAGATACCTCTCGATACAGCAGATTTCTCAAGGATAGCCGCGCAGACGGCAAAGCAGGTCATAGTTCAGAAGATAAGGGAGTCTGAAAGGGAGAGCCTTTTTGATGAGTTCAAGGTAAAGGCCGGCCAGATGGTAAGCGGTGTCGTGTGGCGCGTTGCCAACCGCAATCTCATCGTAGATCTCGGGAAGGTTGAGGCGATACTTCCCATATCCGAGCAGATACAGAAGGAGAGGTTTAACCTCGGCCAGCACCTGCGCGCTGTGATACTCAAGGTGGAAAAGGGTTCGAAAGGCCCGGTAGTAATTCTCTCAAGAACACATCCCGATCTCGTAAGAAGGCTTTTTGAGGTAGAGGTCCCGGAGATATACGAAAAGATAGTCCAGATAGTCAACGTGGTCAGGGAACCGGG
>CAZSIW010000088.1:0-7929 GCA_964606755.1 uncultured Elusimicrobiales bacterium
CACAACCCTTTTTGCCTAAAATATAACGTTCGTTTTTGATCTTCATCAAATAATCGTTTTTTATCTTTTATAATAAATGGTTTTATTCTATTATATTCTTTCAATACCATGTCAAATCGTTTTTCTATCGATTCTGCCGTAGTTTGAACTTTTGCTTCTTGCTTGTAAATTTTATATTCATTAAATAGTTGAACATCCATCCCTGTTGGCGGCATATCGTCATACATAGAAAAACTATATAGATTTTTTAGAAATTCAACAGCAAATTCATTTAACTCACTTAACAAGTTAGAGTTATCCGCCTTTACTTTTCTTAGGTATGATACTAAGAGATAAAACGATATAATTTCTCGCGGAGTCAATGCAGTTAAAATAACATTTAAGCTTCTATATAGAATATCCAAATTGCCATTGTAAAAGCTAACCTTTTTCCCACTAATATCCTTTTCGTACTTTTTTAAGGCACTAATTAAGGAAGTTAAATCCAAACTTGGAAAAACTTTTTTATCAAAATTCGACTCTAGCTCCAACAGAAGCAACTCTGCCGCTAATTGCCTGAACCTAAATCTTTTTTCTTTTCCAAGCGCAGAAAACAACTCTCTGCTCATTCTAGCTTCACGAAAAGTATTCTTGAACCGCCCTCTATAAGCATTAATTTTCTCAGCTTTGTTTAGAGGTGTGCCTTCCTGCAATCTTAGAAAAGTCTGCACTACGTCTTCCTCCTTAGTCTCGGCGTCATGACTTTTTAGTTTGATGTAATATACACAATAAGCATCCAACAGAGTTTTATTTTTTATATCTAATTCCGAATATTTACTTATTTCTGTATTTGTCAAATCAACATTGTCATTTAAGTATTTATGTATCGTTAATAATCTTTGTTGACCATCCAATATTTCATATTGCCCTTTATCGTTAATATATAAAACTATAACTCCGATTGAATATCTTTTCTCTATCGACTTGATCAACTCAATCTGCTGAGTTTGTTTCCAAATATCTCCTCTCTGGTATTCTTCATTAATGCAAATTTTGCCTTCCTTGAACAACTCATTAACTTGAGAAATGACAAAAAATTCAAAATCAATGTCTGGCACTTTTTGTAGTTGCATATTTTCTAGCTCCTTTGAGCACAATTTGGACACGTGTGATACAATTGGATAAGTTGTTATTCACCCTTCAACAATCACTTACTTTTAAATCTTTCGTTGTTCAATATTTCTTCAACCACTTCTTCGATTGAAAGGTGGGTTGTGTCTATGGTTAGATGGCATCTTTTGTAGAATGTAGCTCTTTTTTCGAGGAGGTCTTTTATTTTTGCTATTGGGTCGGGAACGTTCAGGAGGGGACGGTCTTTAGTGTGTTTTGTTCTTTCGTAGATCGTTTCTGGGGTGGCGGTTAGACAGACTACGAAACCATTTTTCTCGAGGGCGTCCATATTCTCTGGTTTTAAAACTACTCCGCCGCCGCAGGAGATTACCACCTCATTCTTCTGGCTTAACTTATTTATGACCTCGGTTTCAAGGCTCCTAAAATACGGCTCGCCTTTTGTGGCGAAGATGTCTGATATCTTCATGCCGGCGGCTTTCTCGATCTCCACGTCGGCATCGATAAGCTCCCAGTCTAACTTCTTGGAAAGAAGCCTTGAGACAGCTGATTTGCCTGTACCCATGAAACCCGTTAGAACAACATTCATAAACCAACCTTTAACAACTGATTTAAGATTTTTGATGTCACGCTCGTGAAAACGAGCATCCAGGGGTGTTTTATTCTGGAAGGACTGGATTCCCGATAGGGGCATTCGGGAATGACAAACGTAATCTAATACTTTTTTACTTGTTGAATGTAGCCTTGAAAATTGCGTTTCATTTCTTCTATGGAGTCGCCGCCGAACTTTTCTTTCATTGCTCTTGCGAGCTCGAAAGAGACCGCGGCTTCGCCTACTACTCCAGCGGCGGGGACGGCGCAGACGTCGCTTCGGACGGCTTCGGCTTTCTCAGCTTTCTTTGTCTTAATATTAACCGAGTTTAGCGGCTTCATTAAAGAAGGGATGGGTTTCATGACACAATTGACAACCAGGTTCTCGCCGTTCGTCATTCCGCCTTCGAGGCCTCCGGCGTTGTTGGTGGTTCTGTAAAAACCTTTCTTTGGGGAGTAAAATATCTCATCGTGGGATTCGGAGCCGGGTTTTTCACACAGGCCGAAACCGAGGCCGAACTCAACACCTTTCACAGCCTGGATAGACATAAGGCTTTGGGCCAATCTGCCGTCAAGCTTCATATCCCATTGAGTGTGGCTGCCGAGGCCGACCGGAAGGCCTTTGGCGACTACGGTAAAAACACCGCCCAGTGTGTCGCCTTTTAGCTTGGCCTTCAATATCTCTTTTTTCATCTCGCTTTCTATGCTTGCATCAGCGACCCTCAACTCGGATTTTTCTATAGAAGAAACTACGTTGTCTGCGAAACCTATCTCGCAGGATGCTTCTACCTCGCCTATCTGCCTGACGAAGGAGTAAACGATTATGCCGAACTCTTTGGCGAGCTTGCGGCAAACCGCGCCGGCGGCCACACGCGCGGCTGTCTCGCGGGCGGAGGAACGCTCAAGGATATTACGGATGTCTTTCGTGGCGTATTTCAAAATTCCGGCAAGGTCCGCGTGGCCGGGCCTCGGCCTCAAAAGGTAATTCTTTTCGTCCAGGTCTTTCTCGAGCGAGGACATGAGCTTTTTGTTGTTTTCCCAGTCGGCGTTCTTTATCACCAGTGTTATCGGCGAACCGATGGATTTCCCCCACCGCATGCCGGAAACGAATTCGGCTTTGTCGGTCTCGAGCTTCATGCGCTCGCCCCTGCCGAAACCCTTCTGTCTTCTGGCAAGGTCTGAGTTCACTTCTTCTTCTGAAAGTTTGAGCCCGGCAGGAATACCTTCAACAATGACGGTCAATTGTTTGCCGTGTGATTCACCGCTCGTGACGTAACGTATCATATAATCACCTCTAGCGTTTAGCGTATAGCATGTAGCGTTTAGAAGTCTTTGAGCTTTGTTTTTTCCCTGTACGCTCTACACTAAACGCTGTACGCTATTTCTTTATTATTGCAATTGCTTCATTAAGCACTTCTACGCCGGTTATTTCGAGTTTACCTTTGTAGGCTATGTTTTTCAAATTGCCTTTTGGGATTATCGCTTTTTTGAAACCGAGCTTTTCGGCTTCGATGAGCCGCTCGGTTATCTGAGGGATGGAACGCACTTCGCCGAGCAGGCCGACCTCACCTAAAACTATCAAGCCCTGAGGGAAAACGAAGTTCATCAAGGCTGATGTAATGGCGCAGGCGACTCCGAGGTCTATGCCGGTTTCTTTTATCTTCAGACCGCCAACAACATTTACAAAGACGTCTGCGGATTCAAGTCCCAGGCCGACTCGTTTTTCAAGCACCGCGACAAGTATTATCACTCGGTTAAGGTCGTAGCCGGTCACCATGCGTCTGGGCATGCCGAACGGCGTCCTGGTGACAAGAGCCTGTACCTCAAGGAGTATTGGTCTTGTGCCCTCTATGGTCGAGACAACTACGTTGCCGGGTGTGTTAGTTGTGCGCTCACCGAGGAACATGAGCGACGGGTTTTTGACTTCGGCAAGGCCGTCGCTTTTCATCTCGAAAACGCCTATCTCGCTGGTCGGGCCGAAACGGTTCTTGTAGGCTCTCAACACGCGGTATATCTGCTGGCGCTCGGTTTCAAAATAAAGGACGGTGTCGACTATATGCTCGAGAACTCTCGGACCTGCGAGATCTCCCTCTTTAGTGACATGGCCTAATAAAAATATGCAGACGTTCTTTGCTTTCGCGTAACGCAGAAGTTCGGCGGTACATTCCCTCACCTGCGCCACTGAGCCGGGCGCGCTCGAGAGGTCCGCGCGGAACATTGTCTGAATTGAATCAATGACGACCACGGCCGGGCCGACTTTGTCTATCTTTTCAAGTATCGCCTCGAGGTTCGTTTCGCACACCAAAAAAAGGTTATCGGACTTTACGCCGAGCCGGTCGGCTCTGGATTTGACCTGGGAAAGCGATTCCTCGCCGGAGACATAGAGAACTTTCGAATTTTTCGAAAGGGCGCCCGAGACCTGGAGCATCAGGGTGGATTTGCCTATACCCGGAGGCCCGCCCAGAAGCACCAGCGAGTTGGGCACGACGCCGCCGCCCAGCATCCTGTCGAACTCGTGTATATTTGTCGCCAGCCTGTTAAAATTTTCCGTGGAGACGTCTTTAAGGAGTACTACTTCAGACGAGAAATCGGTTAGGCCGCGGGAGGTGTTTTGCGTAGACGCTTCGCTTTTTTCTTCCACGAGAGTGTTCCACTTGCCGCAGTCCGGGCATTTACCGAGCCACTTCAGGCTCTCGTAGCCGCACTCCTGGCAGCGGAAAATCGTTTTCGTTTTTGATTTAGACATAATTTAATGCGAGAGACTTGAAAGGCCAACAAGGCCGAGAAGATATGCTATATCGTCGTCATGTACAGAGAAATTGACGTATGAGTTTATATTAGAAGTATAGTATATGTCTTCGACCTGTGATCCCACAGACATCCATGGGAAGACCTGGTATCTTACTCCCAAGTTAAGTTTTGGACTGTTGACAGGAGTTGCTCTTTCGAAATCATATCCTTCGGCAACCAGCTGGAACTTCTTAAGAGTATCGTTTACTCCCCAGAAAGGAGCCACTTTCACTCCTACCCCGCCTTCGGATCTTATAACACCTCCATAAATCTGAGCGGGTCCGAAATTTTTGCCCAAAAGGAGGTTGAGCGTATTCTGGCTCTCATCAGCGTTTGCTGCCGGAGGGCCGTTGCCGGCATTAGTAACCCCGGCATTAGAAACCCCGACGTAATAGAACTTGTCAGGTTTAGGCTTTATAAGAAGCCCCACGTCGCTTTTAGGAGAACCATAAGACGGATCATATCTTAAGGTATAATCCCAGCTGGTTTCAAAAAGGTTTATCCTTCTTAAAGCCTTCTTTGCTTCTTTCGTAGTTTCTTTGAGGTCGGCGATCGTATCTTTGAATTCGCTGCCCATCTCCTTGTCCGTCATGAGGCGCCCTACCATACTTTCTTTCGTATCCACGTTTCCGAGCAGCGAATCGAGCTTTTGCGCGACCTTTCTAACCTCAATTATCGCGGATTTGAGGTCCTGTTTCGTGTCGGAGGTTATCTCGGCTATATCCTGCGAAAAACTGTCAATGTTGCCTACAATATCAGAAACCCTATTCCCCTTGTCTACCATGGCAACCCTTAAAGAGTCAGATATCCTCTTGAAATTGTTTACGGTTGAGGCAAGATCCGCCCCTATGTTGCTGCCCGCTGGGCCCTTGAGCGATTTTACGACCTCACCTATCTGGCCGATGGTTTCCTCTACGATTTTCTCGATAGACATAGGCGTTATGCCGATTATTGTGTCGCCGTCTTTAAGGAGCGGGTAAGCAGGGCTTCCCGGCGTTAGTTCAAGGTATTTGGAACCTATGATGCCGGTAGACACTATTTTTGCCTGCGCGTCCGTGTGGAGCTTGACGTCGGGCGTCAGCCATATCTTGACCTTAGCCCTGTCATCGATGAGGCTTATGCTCTTTACCCCGCCGACCTCTACGCCAGCCATCTTGACCTTCGCCTTGTTGGGAAGGCCAGCGACATCGGTAAAAATAATATTGAGATTATAGGTTATTTTGAAGTGAAAATCCCCGAGCATGGCTATAGACACCACAAGACAGGCTATGCCTGCAAGCACGAACAGCCCGAGTTTCGTTTCCTGGTTCATTCTCTCTCCCGAGTAAAGGAAACTGCTAAACCAAATTTTATGTGCTTCTAGGTATTACTTAATGATATCAAAATGTTTTTTCTAAATCCAATGTTATCGGGCCATGGCTCAAGCCTTCTATGAACTGATGCACCGTTTCATCTTTTGAATTTTTTATCTCGTCCGGCGTACCGGTGGCCAGTATCTTTCCCTGGTACAGCATCGCTATCCTGTCCGATATCTTGTAGGCAGACTTCATGTCGTGGGTCACTACTATGGACGTCACCTTGAGTTCTTCTTTAAGATGAATTATCAGGTCGTTTATGACGTCCGCCATTATCGGGTCAAGGCCGGTGGTAGGCTCGTCGTATAACACATATTTAGGTTTGTAGGCTATGGCTCTTGCGAGGCCGACCCTCTTTCTCATGCCGCCAGAAAGTTCTGATGGTTTCAAATTCTCTATGCCTTTAAGGCCCACGACCGCGAGACAATCCCTCACGCGCTGTTTTATCTCGGCATCGGAGACATTCTCCATGTTTTTGAGGCCGAAAGCCACGTTCTCCCCGACGGTGAGCGAATCAAAAAGCGCGGCGCCCTGGAACAGGTAACCGAACTTCTTCTGGACCTCCATCAGCCCCTTTTCATCGAGCACGGTTATATCCCTGTCATCAACGAATATCTTTCCGCTGTCGGGTTTGAGCAGACCGATGATATTCTTCAGGAGCACGCTCTTGCCCGAACCAGAGCCGCCGATGATGGTCAGGGTTTCGGCGTCGATCACTTCGAGGTTGACGCCCCTCAACACGTGATTTTTCCTGAATGATTTGTGAAGTTCCGAAACTTTTATCATATGCCTATTGCAACCAGGAGCGCCGTGAGGAAATAGTCGGACACCAGAATAAGCACCATCGAAATCATCACGGCGCTCGTGGTCGCTTTACCCACACCCTCGGCCCCGCCCTCGCAGACAAAGCCCTTGTAACAAGAAACCGTGGCGATAATTCCAGCGAAAACGAACGTTTTGATGAAGCCGTGCAGAAAATCTGTCACTTCCATATAACTTAGAATATCTTCCCAGTAGACCGTAGACGGTATTCCCCAGCTTACAACACTCACTATCAACCCGCCGAGTATGCCCAGAACGTTCGCCATTGCGCTTAAGATAGGTATCATTACCATACATGCCAGGAACCGCGGCACCACGAGGTATCTTACAGGGTTAGTGCCCAGCGTGTAGAGCGCGTCAATTTGTTCGGTGACCTTCATCGTGCCCAGCTCCGCCGCGATGGATGCCCCTATCCTGCCGGACATAACTATTGACGTAAGCACCGGGCCCAGTTCTTTAACAAGAGAGAACCCGACCGCCGCCCCCAGATATACCGGCTCGTTGAAAAGGTTCTTTGTGGAAGCTCCCAGCTGAAGGCCAAGCACCATCCCGGTAAAAAGAGAAGTAAGGCCTATGACGGGAAAAGACGCCCATCCAACCTCAACCATCTGGATAACGGTATTCGACCAGTTGATGGAGCCCTTAAATATCCAATATAAGGTATTAATAAGGAGGCCGGACACTTCCCCGACGCTCTGGGCGGTAAAAATTATGTTCTTGCCTATGAACCGTGGGACCGCTTCCATGTCCCTTTCCAGTCTTCTCTCGGAGAGTTTAAACATTTAAACCAATACCCTCGGGACCCTGTAACTTATCCCGCATGTTATTTCGTAGTTTATCGTGCCCGCGATGTTGGCGAGCTCTTCAGCCCTTATCTTGTCGTTTCCCTGGCTGCCGATAAGGACTACCTCGTCGCCGATAGCCGCTTCCGGTATACCTGTGACATCCACCATTATCATGTCCATGGTCACCCTGCCGACGACCCTCGCGCGGCGGCCCCTCACCAGGACGTCCGCCCTGTTGGAAAACTTTCGGAGGTAACCGTCAGCGTAACCGACGGGCAGCGTCGCGATCAGCGAAGAGCACCCGGACACGAAGGTCCTTGAATAGCTTACGCATGTGCCTTTGGGCACTCTTTTTAGAAAGACTATCCTGGTCTTCCATGATAGAACTGGCAGAAGATCTATCTTTTTTCTCGCCCCGAAAAATGGGTACATCCCGTATATCATGATACCGGGCCTTACCATATCGAAATGCGCGTTCT
>CAZSIW010000089.1:0-6406 GCA_964606755.1 uncultured Elusimicrobiales bacterium
GCCAAGATATATAAAACAAAGTCCAAAGGCGCGCAGGAAGCGCATGAGGCGATCAGGCCGACATCCATAAAAAGAACGCCGGAACAAATGAAGTCCCACCTCTCTCCGGACGAATTCAAACTTTACGAGCTCATCTGGAAGAGGTTCGTTTCCAGCCAGATGTCGGACGCGGTTTACGACACGCTGAAAGTTGATATAAAGGCTTCAGCTTACATGTTCCGCGCCAGCGGACGCACGGTTAAGTTTAAGGGCTTCCTCGAGGTCTATGCCATCGAGGAAAATGACGAAAAGAAAGACGACAGCGAAAACCGCCTGCCGAAACTTGGAGTCGGTGACCTGCTGGACCTTATACAGCTTCTCCCTTCCCAGCATTTTACCGAGCCGCCCCCGCGGTTCAACGAGGCGAGCCTCATAAAGGCGCTTGAAGAGCACGGCATCGGAAGGCCCTCCACGTACGCGCCGATCATAAAAACGATACAGGACAGGAACTACGTCCGGCTTGATACCCGCAGGTTCTTCCCGACGAAACTCGGAAGACTTGTGAACACCGCGCTCAAAGAGCATTTTCCGGAGATAGTTAACATCGAATTTACGGCCAACATTGAGGAAAAGCTTGACGACGTGGCCGAGGGGAAAGTTAAATGGGTGAAAGTGATAGACGATTTTTTCATTCCTTTCAGCAAAGCCCTTGCAAAAGCTGAAACGGATATGCCGAGGATGAAGGTCCAGCCGGAGACCACGGACCAGGTATGCCCGAAGTGCAAGAGCCCTATGGTGATAAGGGAAAGCAGGCGGGGCAGGTTCATGGCGTGTTCGGCTTTCCCTAACTGCCGCACGACTTTTTCGATAGACAAAGAAGGCAAGATAGTTGAAAAACCCCAGCCGGAGATGACGTCCGAAAAATGCGAGAAGTGCGGCAGCCCCATGGTCAAAAGGGTCGGCAAGCGCGGGCCTTTCCTTGCGTGTTCAGCTTTTCCGAAGTGCAGGAACATCAAAAAATGGAAACAGGCAGAAACAAAGTAGAGAGCAGAAAGTTTGCGGCGTTGGAAGATCCGCATGCCGCGGGTTTTTTGTTGTATCTACGGGCGGAGAGAAACTATTCGCCTCACACGCTGAAATCGTACAAGGCAGACCTCAGAGAGTTCTACGCGTTCCTTAAAAAAAACTACCCGAAAGCCAGGGTCCATAATTGCGGCAGGCTGGTTTTCAGGGATTATTTTTCATATTTATCGGCAAGGAACCTTAAGCGGTCTTCAGTGATAAGGAAGATAGCGGCCCTGCGCTCTTTTTATAAATACCTTTCCCGCGAGGGTCTGGTCGACAAAAATCCGTTCCTCTACCTTTCGACCCCGAAAAAAGAGAAAAGGATACCGGTTTTTCTGACAGAGGATGAGATAAGGCAGCTCTTCTCGCTCCCGCAGATAAAGCCCAGGGACAGAGCGATGTTGGAGGTTCTTTATTCCGGCGGTTTGAGGATAGAAGAGCTGGTGAGTCTCAACACCGGGGATATCGACTTCATTCAGGGGCTTGTCCGTGTCTGGGGAAAGGGCAGCAAGGAGCGGCTGGTCCCGATCGGCGACATAAGCATGTCAGTTTTGAACAGTTATATTAAGGCCAAACACGAAAAGGCTACAAAACCGGATTCGCCTCTTTTTTTAAATCGTTTTTCCAAACGGCTTACGAGCCGCGGCGCAAGAAAAACACTCCACCAGTGGTTTATATCTGCCGGTTTCAAGAAAAAGGTAAGCCCGCATACGCTCAGGCATAGTTTCGCAACGCATCTTCTTGACCGGGGCTGTGACTTGAGGAGCGTCCAGGAGATGCTCGGACACACAAGCCTCGCGACGACACAGATTTACACTCACGTCACGGCAGAGAGCCTTAAAAGGGTTTACGATAAGGCTCACCCGAAGGCGTGATAGTTGAATTGCAATATTAAAAGATTGGAAAATTAAAGATTACGGATTGCTAACTATCAAATGAATGAAAATATAAGACTGCTGATGGAAGAGACCGGCTGCGACCAGGGTGAAGCGGAACTGGCGCTTGAGCTGTCGAACCACGACCTCCACATAGCAATAAAAACAATAGGAAGCCTCCTGCGCCACATAACTGCGGTGAAGGGGAAGTTTTATCTTCCGAAGAAAAATCTTTACGGGCTGATACTTCTTGTCCTGAACACGAAGACCAGCCAGACGCTGAGGCTGAGAACGGTCGTTTCCTACAACCCAGCCATATACGAAAATTCTCCTACGATGGACTGGTACGCTTTCGAGAAGCAGATATTTTCCTACAGGCTCGATGAAGGGAGTCTTCCCGACTACACGCAGAACATAGAACAGAAGCTCGAAACTTTTTTTAACGAGAAAAAGGAAGTCCTGGTAAAGGGCGACACTGAGAGCATCAGCGGGCTTATAGTGGATTTTATAGCGCCCGAAGAGATAGTGCTTGAGCTGAACGTCGAGGAATTGAACCTGGACCAGTTCAGGAAACTACCGGACGGCGGGCTGGACAACAATGAGAAGGTAGTGCTCTATGACAAAGAAGTCGGAACGGTGTGCCTCCAGATCGACCTGATCGAAGACGTGCTCGGCAGGGAGGTTGATAAAATAAAAGAAGGCGAAACGGTGCTTTCCGTCATAACAGATCCGAGGGACATTGCTCATTATCTCGCGCATCTCATAGGAAACATCCAGGACGGCAAAATGCTCCCGCTTCCGGCCGTTGTCAGGAAGGTGTCAGCGAACGGCGGTGAGTCAGAAGTACACGTTGGCTACGCGCCCGGCATCATAGGCATAGCCAAAGTAAAGAATGATATGAAAGTGCGTATTCTTGAGGAAAAAGCCCAGTCATGGTGGAAAAAGATAATTTCCTGGAGCTAAGAACGTCGAAACTTGTTCGCTGCGCTCACGAAATTAACGGCAGTGGCGAAATTTACTCGCATTGCTCGTGAAATTGACAAACAACAAACATATGCGGGTCCGTGGTTTAAGTCTTCAATTTCGCGAACGCAGTGAGCATATTTCTTAATTTCGTCCCGACGTTAAGTCGGGACAAATTTCTATTTTTTGTTTTGCTTCTTGTCTATTTTTTCCTGCCGCTTGATCTCGCCCCAGAGTTTTATCACTTCTTTTGACGATCTGACTTTTTTGCCGCCGAAAACATGCGGGTGTCTTCTTATAAGTTTCGTATTGATAGAGTGTAATACATCAGATATCGTGAAATGCCCTTTTTCTTTAGCTACCTGGCTGTGAAAGACGACCTGCAAAAGCACGTCGCCGAGCTCCTCGGCCATGTTCTCGTAATCTCTTTTCTTGACCGCTTTTTTAAACTCGCGGGCCTCGGAGAAAAGATACGGTAACAGGGAGTTATAGGTCTGGTGTTTGTCCCACGGGCAGCCGTGTTTGGAGCGCAGTTTCTCCATGATCGCTACAAGTTCCGAAAATTGCTTCTGCGGGCTAGAGCCATTCTTTGACAATTTCATGTTTTAATGATATATTATTTTCGGTATTAATTCAAATGCGGATGTATATTCTTTATCGGTAAAATATGAAAATTAACGCCGTGGCAATATCTGCAGTGGGGGGAGTAAGATGAAAGTTTTAGTTGTTGATGACGATCCTTTTGTGCTTGATTTTCTAAAGAGTTTTTTTGAAAACCTGAAACATGATGTAACGCTGGTTGATAACCCGGCCGACGCGATGAAAAAACTCGTGGTAGAACAGCCGGACCTTGTCTTGCTTGACATCATGCTTCCCGGGAAAGACGGCCTGGTCCTTCTTAAAGAGATGAAGGAAATCGACAAAGACGTGTCCATAGCCATGATAACAGCCTATAAAGACGCCGAGAGGGTCATAGAGGCTTTCAGGCTGGGCGCCATGGATTGTCTTCTAAAGCCGTTTAACGTAGATTACATAAAAGACACGGTATTACCAAGGGTAAGGCTTAGAAAAAGGTAAAATGCAGGAAAGGCAGGTGCCAGGTTACAGGTTATAGCACTTCGGCTCCGCCGCAGGTTCCACGATTTTGGGATTTAGGTTTAGTTTTAACGATATGCGATATACGATAGTAAGCGCCGAGGTGGTGGAACTGGCAGACACGCAGGTCTCAGAAGCCTGTGACCGCAAGGTTATGCGGGTTCAAATCCCGCCCTCGGCATTAAAACCTTAATATTTCGGCTGCAACTTCGTCAGGCAGCGGCTTATGTATAGCCGAGCTATACACCGCGCCGCTGTCTTCCTTGTTTCGCTCGAAATCTTAAGGTTTTAAATTTTAGGTATTGAATCCACCGGAAGCATACCGTTCAAAAGACAGACCTATCATGACAACCAAAAAAGAAAGAGAAAAAAAAGTCGTAACCACCAACCGGAAAGCCTACCACGACTACGAAGTGCTCGAAACGCACGAAGCGGGCATAGTTCTTAAGGGCTACGAAGTGAAGTCCCTCAGAGAAGGCAAGGCTAGCCTTGTCGACGGCGTGGTTTTGTTTTCAAAACACGAAGCGTTCCTTGAAAACGTGTACATACCGCCGTACTTACAGCAGTCAACTCACGTCTTCGATTATAACCCCACCCAGAAACGCAAACTTCTTTTGCACAAAACCGAAATAGACAGGCTTTATACGAGAACCAGGGAAAAGGGTTTTACCGTTATTCCTCTCGAGATTTTCTTTTCACCTAGGAACATCGCGAAGGTCGTGATAGGTCTTTGCAAAGGAAAACACGCTTTTGATAAACGAGAGACCCTTCGCAAACGTGACATCGACAGGGACACCCAGAGAGAGATGAGAACAAGATAGGAGGATGTATGGACGAGAAAATAGTTCACGTTCCTTTTGACAAGCTTGAAAAGTTCATTGCCGATGTCTTGAAATCTGTGGGACTGCCTGAAGACGACGCGAAAATATGCTCCGACGTCCTTATCTCCGCAGATAAACAGGGCATCGATTCTCACGGGATAGCGAGGCTAAAGACCATTTATTATGACCGCATAAAGCAGGGAACCCAGCTTCCCGTCACTAAAATAGACCTTGTAAAAGAGAGCCCCACAACCGCTGTCTTTGACGCCAACAACGGTATGGGCCAGGTGGCTTCAGAGAAAGCCATGGAAAAGGCTATAACGAAAGCAAAAAAATACGGCATAGGTATGACTGTTGTTAGGAACTCGAACCACTACGGCATAGCAGGGTATTACTGCAACATGGCTGTCAAAGCCGGAATGATAGGCATCTCTGGCACAAACGCGCGGCCTTCCGTGGCCCCTACTTTCGGGGTCGAGAACATGCTGGGTACCAACCCACTTTCTTTCGGCATGCCTTCCGATGAAGCTTTCCCTTTCATGCTTGACTGCGCGACCTCGTTATCACAGCGCGGCAAGGTTGAGATGTACGACAGGATAGGGAAAAAACTGCCCGAAGGCTGGATCATTGGCGAGGATGGCAAAACAAGGACAGATACCCACCAGATACTCGCAGACCTGCTGAAGGGGCCCGCCGCTTTTACGCCACTTGGCGGCATAGGCGATGAAACCGCGGGCTACAAGGGCTACGGGTATGGCACGGTGGTTGAGATATTATCGGCTGCGCTCGCACAGGGCGCGTTTATGAAAGGCCTCCTAGGGCTTGAGAACGGCAAAAAGGTGCCGTACAGGCTAGGCCATTTCTTCATGGCGGTGGATATTTCGGTTTTTACTGAGCTCAATAAATTCAAGAAAACAACAGGCGATATTTTAAGAGCCCTGCGCGCCTCAAAGAAAATGCCGGGCAAAGACAGGATATACACCGCAGGCGAAAAAGAATACATCGTATGGCAGGAGCGCAAAACCAAAGGTGTGCCGATAAACGAAGCGGTAATGAAAGAAATGCTTACAATGAAGGAAGAATGCGGCCTGAAGCAGCACAGTTTTTGAAGTTGACTTTGAAGTTACTAGTGAACTAATGAACCTATGAACTTGTAAGGCCGTTGTAGTTATATCTCGCCCTTCGCGATAGCTTTTACCAGATCTTTTTTCGTAACGACCCCGACAAGTTTCCCGCCGTTCAAGACAGGGAAGTAATGAATTCCTTTCTCCACCATCAACGTTGCAACTTCCTCGACTTCCATTTCGGATGAAATGGCGTGGGGGGAGTCTTCCATTATTCCTTCAACCGTGGTGGCGGCGATCTTTTTCATCTCAGTCTCGAACTGTTTTTCGCCGAAAGTGAAGAAACCAGAGAGCATGAAGAAAAATGTCGGCAGGTGTATTTTCTTGTCTTTGATTATCAGGCCTTCCTCGAGCACTATCCCCACGAATTTTCCAGCCTTGTCCAGCACCGGGGCCCCTGAGAAGCCTTTCGCGACAAACAAATTTGCCAGCTCGTGTATTTCTGTTTCAGGCGTTACGGTAATGGGTTTTTTGGTCATTATTT
>CAZSIW010000089.1:6416-7921 GCA_964606755.1 uncultured Elusimicrobiales bacterium
TATTTCACGGACTTGCATAGATTAACTCCTGTGTGGCAGGTTTTTGTAGCTTTCGATATACTTGCTTATCAGCGCCTTTATTTTATCAAATTCGCCGTGTTCAATCCACTCTTTGTTGTAGACACTGCCGCCAATGGCAACGGCATCGGCTCCGTTTTTGAAGTATTCGGCTATGTTGTCTGGTTTTACGCCGCCCACAGCCATGAGCTTTAACTTATCGAACGGGCCCTTGATCTCTTTGAAATATTTCGGGCCGAAAAACCCTGCCGGGAAAACTTTTACCATCGTCGCGCCGCTTTCCCACGCCGCGTATATCTCCGATGGCGTCAAGGCGCCCGGAAAAAACGGTATGTTGCTGTTCCTGCAGTAAGCCGCTATTTCGGCGTTAAAGTTTGGAGCCACAATGAACGCGGCGCCTGATCTTACGGCATCTTTGGCGTTTTGCAGGTTTAAAACTGTGCCCGCGCCTATGCTGATTTTGCCTTTAAACCGGTTGTTTGCCGCTTCGATGAGCGTAAGTGCGTTGCGGGTGTTAAGAGTGATCTCTAGAGCGTTAAGGCCTGCGTCTATGGTAGTCTGTACGGCCTGGTTGAGGTATCTTTCTTCAACACCTCTCAATATGGAAAGTATCGGAAGTTTCTGGAATAGTGAAAGGTTCATAGGGTCAGTTCACCAGTGTACCTATTAAGCCGTCAACTGGTGACTGGCAAACTGGAGCACTGGCGAACGCAGTTGATGTTAAAATAAAGCAGGGGCACAAAGTATAAGCCAAAAGCTCCGTACTCTGCGCCCCGTACCCTAAACTGAATTTAAGTTATTTCGCTTTGCCGAGGATCCTGAACACTACTGTTCCGCAGGCTCCGCAAGTTCCCTTCATGGCTTTCATGCCATTTTTCATAACTTGTTCTTTCCCGTCCTTTATTTCGACGGTTTTCTTACACTTCATGCATCTTCCTTCTGCCATGATATACCTCCAGTCCCTAGTAGCGGGATGATTTATTTATTGTTTATACCTTATTGCTTTTATCCTGTCAAGCACCGGGGGGTGCGAATACTCCAAAAACACCTTGAGCGGGTGGGGGGTAAGGTTCGAAAGGTTGTCCACGCTCAGTTTCTTCAATGCGTCTATCATGGCCTCGGGTTTGCCGTAGGTCTCAACGGCATATCTGTCGGCCTCGTACTCGTATTTCCTTGAGAATATCGCGTTTATTGTCGAAAATATCATGTTAAGAGGGGTATACAGCAGCCCGAAAAAGAAAAGGCCCGCGTAGATAGACATATCTTCCATGCCGAACGCCTGAAAAAGCCATGGTCTTGTTATTACAAGGGACATTACATAAAACATAACGCCGGTAGTGAAGATGGAAGACAGTATGAACTTGAGTATATGCTTTTTCTTATAATGGCCCATCTCGTGGGCAAGGACCGACACAAGCTCGTCAACTGTGTGCCTGGCTATCAGCGTGTCGAAAAGGACTATTCTTCTGAACCTGCCGAAACCGGTG
>CAZSIW010000090.1:0-7900 GCA_964606755.1 uncultured Elusimicrobiales bacterium
GGCGAGAGGCCACTCGGGCCTCGCGTACGAGAGCGAAAAAGGTTTTTATCAGTTTCTGAAAGCCGCTGAGAATTTAAGGTTTTTCGGGATGATATTCGGCATGTCCGGAAAACTGCTCAACAACAGGATCACCGAACTTTCGGAAGAGCTTGATTTTTCAAAGTATCTTGATATTTCGTTCCATCATTGCTCTAGCGGCATCA
Organism: uncultured Elusimicrobiales bacterium; assembly: GCA_964606755.1. Taxonomy (GTDB): domain Bacteria; phylum Elusimicrobiota; class Endomicrobiia; order Endomicrobiales; family CAZSIW01; genus CAZSIW01. Next base: position 204 of record CAZSIW010000090.1, read on the forward strand.
AACAGAGGCTCTGTCTGGCGAAAGCCGTGTTGCACACCCCTGTATTCCTTATGATAGACGAACCCACTAAGAGCCTCGACACCGCCTCGAAGGCCGCGATAAGATCGTTCATAAAACGCTATGTTAAAGAAAACCATGCCGCCTGCATAGCGGTAACTCATGACCCGGATGAACCGTTTGAACTTTCGGCAAAGACCGCCATCCTTGCTGACGGCAGGCTGGAGGCTACAGCATGAATCTGCTCAGAGCCTTCATCTTTAGAGACCTCGCTATAGAGCGCACCTACAGGTTCAACCTGGTGGTAAAGATGGTGTCTGTTGCCATACAACTGCTGGTTTTTTATTTCCTGAGCGTCTACCTGGCAAGGCCGGGTTATTTCCCTTTCGTTCTCGTTGGTTTGATGTTTTCGAAATTCTTCCAGTTCTGTGTTTCGGTTTTCTCAGAGGCGGTGAGGCAGGAGCAGTACTGGGGCACCATGGAATCCCTGCTCTCCTATCCCGGCACCGCCATTAAAATGGTTTTCGCCTCAGCGCTGGCGAAAAGTATGTTCCTTATTCTTGAGCTTTTGTTCTTTCTGGCGATGGGATTTTTTGTCTTTAAAATAAACATGTTCGCTAACAGCATCCTGTTCGTTCCATATTTTATCTCTAACGGTGTTATGTTCTTCGGGTTCGGACTAATCTCCGCAGCTTTTGTGCTCTATTTCAAAAAAGGCGACCCCGTCAACTGGTTGTTCACGTCGGTCTTTGACCTGCTCAGCGGAGTATACTTCGCCGTAGATATCCTGCCAAAACCGCTGCAGTATATATCAAGGTTTCTTCCGACAACCCCCTCCCTGAACACGTGGCGTGATATCCTGCTCAAGGGGTCCTTCCCCGTAGCGGCGCATTTTTTATTGCAGTTGTCGTGCTCGATGCTTGTTTTCCTGGCGGGAACTTTGATATTTAATTACGCGCTTAGTGAGGTCAAGGCAAGAGGCGACGCAGGAACCTACTGAAAAATATCGCAAGCTCCCAGAAAATAATTACCGGCCTGAATATCCTGAAAACAAATATCTCCACCCTGTTTTTAAGTCCGTATCTGTCTTTAAGAAAACCCGCGGATGGAAATAATTCGTTCAGAACAAAGGCCCTTCTCTTATGCGGTGCCGAATAAAGAAATATGGCTATAAAACCTTTAGACTGTATTGAGCTGGTCAAAAGCAGGTTATAGAACATTCCCCTGAGTGTTGACGGCCTTCCTCCGCAGAAAATATCCCACGCTTCTTTCATGCCGTAATCGTCCACTTTCTTATGGAAATCGTCCCAGTCGATCCTTCCGCTTAAGGGGCCTCTTGCCAGCGCGAAATCTTTTTCCCATAATTCAGTTCTTTCAGCGTGGTGGACAGCACAGTGAACGAATATATAGACCAGAAGTTCAGCTAGTTCCGGGATAAATATATTCTTAAATGACGACCGGAAGGTTTTTGCGTTATCCCAAAAATGCCCGAACTGTGTTTCGTCCATATAGAAAATATCGGATGAAAGGTCGACAGGAACTTCTCTTCCCGGGTGGAACAACGCGTTAGGATCATACCTGGCGGGCTCGTAACCGAGCGATAAAAGGACGTGCCTTAACTTCTCTCTGTATTCAGGTCTTACCAGAATGTCTATGTCGTCCATTATCCTTTGGGCGGCATAATCCGGCGCGAGTTCGATAAGCGCGGCGCCTTTTAAAAGAATAAGTTTTATGTTCTTATTTTCCAGCGCTTCGTCTATTTCCCTGAGCTGGTCAAGTATTAAAAGATTCCTTGCGATAACAGTTTTCTGTAACAATAGTAAACCTCAAATCAAACATACCAATTATCTTTTTTTTGCCATAAAAACAAAGGTAAACGCGATTAGGTTTTTGAATAGCTTTATATAGTACGCCCTAATCACCTTCGGCGTCAATATCGGCATGGAATACCCTTCGTCTACCACTTTATATCCCGCGTTTTCCAAATCCCTCCTGAAGCCGGGTATGGTGAAAAATCTCAGGTGAGTGTTGTCGAACAGCCCGTATTTTTCATATTCCCATACGCCGAACAAAAGCCTCAGTCTGCTTCTCCAGTGCGCCACGTTCGGCAGGGAGATCACTAAACTGCCGTTATCGGTCAGCCAGTCTTTTATCTTGACAAGGACCTCATTGGGAAAAGCTATATGCTCTATTACCTGTGACATGAACACGATATCGAATTGTCCTTTTTCTTTTACAACGGCGTCTATTTTGTTTTGAAACGCCTTATCATCAATTTTACCCTGCATAAGAATATCGCACCTGGTTGCAGCGAGTTTTGCCATTTCCGTGTCGCATTCTACACCCAATACATAACAGTTTTTAATTTTTCTCAGGTATTCGCTCATAAACCCAGTCGCACAGCCTATTTCGAGTACCCGGGAATTGTTGGGTATCATGTTTATCTGGATTTTGTCCAGTCCGTTTTCTTTTAGCAGTTCAGGGTTAAAACCTTCGTGGTCATATTTGATCATTTAGTCCGCTCCAGTTATTATTTTTTGTAATGGTCAGCGATCGATTTAGCAATATTTTCACAAGAGTCAAGCAGTTGTTTAGTAGTTACGCCCTGCGCCTTTTCGGAAAACTCGATCTTGCCGGTTTCCACATCAACAACATTTACCGCTACAAACATGGATTCCTGCGATTTTGACAGCGTGCCGATGACAACCTTGTTTACTTTAAGTATTTTTCCCATTTTAGGCGCACAACTCTCGTCGTTGCATCCCGCCGCCTGGAAATTGTTCCCGTTGAGGAGCACATTCATCCGGTTTCTTTCGGTTACATTAAATTTATTTGTTTTCCCTAGCTCATTCCTGATATTATCCGAAACCGTCGCTGCGTCGCTTGCAGATGTGTCGTTTGAAGCAAACTCAGCTACGGCTATTTTTATTCCTGTCCGTTTGAGCTGCTGTTTCTCCTTAGCTTCTTTCAGAATAGATTCCGCTTTCTCGTTCTTCGGGTCAATTTTCAAAGCTTCATTTAGCCTTACGATGGCGGTGTCGCAGTCCCCGAATTTTAAAGCGTCACTTCCCTGCCTTATATATTCTCCAGCTGTTTCGACCGGGTTCGGATTGTCTTCAAGATCGTCCCTGGTCTTAACGCTGAATGGTTCAAGATATTCCATTGTGAACGTGTAATACCTGAAATCATTTTCTATTTTTACCGGGCTGAGTGATATTATCTTTCCGCTCCCTGTTTTAATTATCGGGTCTTTCACGGAGTCCGGTATCTTGATATCGCATTTGGGGCCGCTGAACCTCACAGGTATCGATCTGTCGAAATCGAAGTGTTTATAGACTTTACCTTTACCGGGTTTTTCAATGAACTTAACGGAGAGTTCTCCCTGCGGAAAGGACTTCGCTGTACATACGACGCTGTAAAGGTCTGAGTCAGGGCACGCGATCTTCACCGAACATATGACACCTCTGATACTTTTAGATACGATGTTTGTCGTAACGGTAGATCCAAAATATGAGTAATTGTTCTTTTCAGACTGAGGCAGTAATGGTTTAGTTCCGGTTTGTTTCGCGCTTGTTGTCGCCTGTGCAATATCAGGGGTTTCAATTTTGGACTGCCTCAGGTGTTTGCCGAAAAACACTGTCAAGGAAAATCTCTGTGAATCTCCGAGCACGCCGTACGGAGCAAAAGCGTAATCGGCCCTGAACTTGTAGCCGGATATCTCGAAATTAACTCCGAGCCCTGCGCTAGGGCCAGAAAGGCTGTTGGTCTGGTCGCCCTCAGTAAGGTATTTATAGCCAAGTCTGATAGCCAGGAAATTGATGGGTGTGATCTCGCCACCCGCCGACACAAAAAGGTAGTTGTCGATAGGTTTGTTGAGGTCTAACGCGGCCAGCACATATTTGTTTATGCGGTAAGCGCTCGCGAGTTTTACATTGAACGGCGGATAATATCCGGTATCAACGAACTTTATTGGTGTCCCCACGTTCTGGATAACGAAAGCAAGCGACAAGGGAATATTGTGCATCTTGTAAAGCGCGCCAGCATCAGCTGCTACGCCGTAAGCTGATAAGGTGTCTATGGTTTGTTGTATCAATTTGACCCCGGCTCCCACCGCCAGGTCGGGCCTGATATACCTGCCGTACGCAAAGTGCACCGCAAGGTCATGTGCGCCAAAATATCCCTCAGGCGAAGAATACGGTTCGAACGGGTTGCTTTCATCAAGCCCCGATCTCCTCTCCAAATCAGACGGCATGGTAATTCCGTAAATCGCTGCCGCGATCGAGTATTTTTCATATACCTTCGCATATCCAACAAAATCCTGATTTATGCTATCAAAGGAATTATTGTGCGTTATGTTTAACTCGTTCTGTTCAAGCTGAGCAAGGCCTGCCGGGTTCCAGTAGAGCGCTGTCATGTCGTTTGCGACAGCGCCGAACGCTTCTCCCATGCCTATCGCCCTTGAGCCGATGCCGAGTTTTAAAAATGCAGCCGAGGTTGTGCCCGCATTAGGATAAATGTCGGCATAAAGACAGGCGCCGGTAAAGGCAATAAGAACTGAAATTTGAATGAGAAATGGTTTTAGCAGACGTACATTCATGAATTGTCCTTATAATTATAAAGCATTCTGTATTAATCCGCCACTTTTACCGTGTTGCTACCATTTTAATGGATAATCGCTAATTTTTTCTTTATGTCTTTTGCCCCTGACGCTGACTTTGCCTCGATCCTGTAGATATATACTCCGCTTGCGATACCCGAGATGTTCCACTCGATATCTGAAAACAGGCCGGCGGGACTGTTCGGGTTTGACAAATGTGCTATGAGTTCACCAGCGATATTATATACGTCTATCGTGACGTCTGCGTTGTCGCCCAGATAATATTTGAAGTATAAAGATTTGCCCGTAGCCGGGTTCGGGTACGTATAGACTTTGTCGAAAGACATGAGGTCTTCCATGCCGGGCATGTATTCCATAATCCTGTAGTATGAGAAATGGGGTATGTCCGCCCATACCCTCAATTCAGCCTGCTCCGACAGAGAGGTGTTGACTATCTTCCAGACATTGTTTGTTGTGTCCGCCCAGTATATTCTCAGGTTTTCCCTCTTCATGCCGGAGACATCGCCGCTGGCATATGGCATTTTTATGGTTACATTTTGCAGGAATGTGGTTGTAGCCGGGTTTATAGTAAAGTTCCTGATTTCCGATGTTGCATTGGCACTTTTTGGTATGCTTAGGTCCGTAAACGCCTGGGGTATCTTGATGCCTATGCGTGCGTCATTCGAGAGGCCCTGGGCTGGTATCACAACGGTGGTTGTAGTCTGGTACACAAACAGCGAAAGAGTCGCACCGTTAGAGGCGCTCACTAATACACCGTCCATTTCGGAAAACGCATTTACCGTATTAGAGAAAAGCGAATTTACACGCAAATTGTTGATCGCCGTAACCGAGTAGTAATAAACGATGTAGACCGGGCATGCGGTGTCTATAAAAACTGCTGTTCCGGAACTTATGGTAGTGTATAAGCTGGATGTGAGGCTGTTCAAATCGGTGCTCCTGTAAATGTTATATCCGGCAGCGTCTCCGCTGCCCTGCCCGTCGTCGGGAGATTTGGTCCAGCTCAAGGAAATACTGCCGCCCGCGTCGTTCGGAGTGTCGATGGCCGTTAGGTTGGAAGGAGGGCGCGGCACTCCGTTCGGATATGAGTAAGCATTCGATGGGTTCGAAAAAGACGATTCGACAAGCAGGTAATTATAAGCTGTGAGCGCATAATAAAAGGTTACAGAAATAGGGCAGGCGGAATCGATATAGACGCTGGTGCCGGATGAGACATAACCGTAATAGCTCGAATAGACAAGAGCCGGGTCCGTGCTCCTGTATATCTTATAACCTGCGACATCGTTGTACCATCGCCCGTCATCCGGGGATTTCGTCCAGCTCAGCGTAACCTTGCCGCCTGCGTCGTTAGGCGTGTCGAATGCGGTAAGGTTCGTAGGAGGGTAAGGCACTATGCCTGAGTATTGCGGTGTGTACTGCATTATGGCGTAATACGAGAAGCTTTTTGCTTTCCCGCTTACGTATCCCATGGCGACGTTCACGGAAGAACGCACCATGTCCCATGTCCCGCTAGAGGTGTTAAAATGAAACAGTTTCAGGGTTGAAGGGTCAGCGATGCCCGCGATATCCGCCGGAGTAAAGTATATGTAGATCGTCACATTGTTGAGTTGTGTGGTGGAAGGGTTAATAGTGAATTCCCTGTACCCATTTATAGGCACGGTGCTAGAAGAAAGAGGGACACTTGTGGGAGCGATCGTTGATGTTTGTATGCCGATCCAGGCGTCGTTGGACAGGCCGTTAGATGAGATCAGTACCCCGGCAACGGGCACAGTTGAACCGAGTACTGTCAAGTTCCAGAAGTTTCCCGCTGAAGCGGATGTCAGCGCGCCGTCAAACAGCGCGTAAGCGGAAGCCGAGCTCAATGGCGCGGATTCGCTGAGCCCGTCAGTGGCGGTCAATCTGTAATAGAAATTCACATAGTTCGGACAGGCCGTATCCACAAAGACCGTTGTTCCGCTCGATACCTCCGTAAGAAAACTGAACGATACATTAGTGGAAGACTTGTAGATATTATATCCCGTGACACTGTTATTGCCAGCTCCGTCATCTCCGGATTTAGTCCAGGTTAGGGTTATGCTGTTCCCCGCGTCATGCGGTGTGTCGAAGGCCGAAAGGTTTTGCGGCAGTTTGGGGCTGTTCATTACGGTAAAACTATTTATTGCGGGCTTGGCCGGTGCGTTGGCTACGGTGAGGCTCATGGTATATTTTCCGTTGGGTAGGGACGTTGTGTTCAATGAGGCTATGCTCTGGTTGTTTACTTCAGTTGTTCCGGAACTGATGAATATCCATGAGGTCGGATTGTCCCCGGATGAGTAGCTAACGCTGTATGTCGAGCCTTGATTGCCCGTTATAGTAGCGTTCACCGTGGCGCTGTCAATAACGATGTCGCCGTTATCCGGCGAGTTCAGGGCGGTTGAATATTTGGCTTTCAATCCCCAGGCTGTGCCGTCATAAGTTGATGCGTATACCCAGCCGTTCGAGACGCACGGCGATGCAATGATACCTATACCTATTGTATCGCCGTTGGCGGGGTCGCACAGCATGTAACCTGTAGGCGATGATACCAGATTTCCAGTCGCCGGTTCGTAATACTGGGCGGCGGTATTGGTGTCCGCGCTGAGCGAATAGAGGCAGCCGTCTCCCGAGCCTACGTAAAGCGTTCCATCCGCAATGACCGGCGAAGAAACTATGCTTGATTTTTGAACATATCCGACAGGTGTTGACCACAGAGGTGTGACACTTTGACCTGAAGAATTTTTAGAGAAAGCATAAAGTACTAATTGAGGTATGGGTACGGGATTGCCGTTATCATCGAGAAAGTAAGTTGTACTGCCATTAGTGCTGACAAAATATACTTTGTCATTGTAAAGCATAACCGAAGAAACTGAAGATGTGGTAGAACCAATGTCAACCGATTCCCAGTTTACGCTGCCATTCTGCTGGTTCAAGCAGAACAGGTGCCTCTCATCTGCGCCCGAAAGTGCATAGACCGAAGTTGTGTCACAGGCAAGGTTGGTATAATAGATGTTGCCCTTGGTTGGTATGCTCCATATATTTGCTCCAGCATTCATGTCGAAGCAGTCAA
>CAZSIW010000091.1:0-7839 GCA_964606755.1 uncultured Elusimicrobiales bacterium
TGCCGAATAACTCCGCGAACATCAGTTTTAATGAGCCGCCCTTGGCGAGATACAGGGCGTGATTCCTGTAGGTCGTGAACAGCTGGTCTTTTTTTTCAAGGCACGCGGCCAGGCAGACGGCGTGATGCTCCTGACCGAGCGACAGGTGAACCGGGCTCTGTATTACATCGCTGGGATAAAGCTCTATTAGTTTTTCCTCCACCAGGCGGATCCTTAGCATCTGGTAGAATAATTTGTCAAAATTGTATTTCATTTTGTCTGTCTTGCCACCTCGTCCCTGCAATGCTGGAGAAGGAACTTTACGCTGTCCTCGAACGAATATTTCGGTTTCCAACCGGTTTCTTTTACGAACTTTGACGTGTCCGGGACCTGGAGCGTCACATCGGTCGGCCGGAAGAGTTTCTTGTCGGGCTTTGAAGTTATCCTGACCTTGGCGTGTTTCTTGAGCAGGTCGAGGAACTCCCCCACCTCTATAACCTTTCTGCCTCCGATGTTGTACGCCTCGCCGAATTTACAATATGTCGATGCCGTCCAGTACGACTCCATGGCATCCCTTACGTCTATAATCGTTCTCACGGAATCGAGGTTCCCATGGTAGAGGACTTTCTCAAGGCCGGCTTCTATACGGGCGACCTGCATGGCGAACGAGGTCGCGAACAGGTCCGCTCTCCTGGGGTTTATGTAGGTGAACATCCTTGTGCGGATTATCTTCATCCCGTAATTTTTAAAATAGGTCAGACCCAGCAGGTCCTGGGTTGTCTTGGATACCGCGTATGGGCTGGCGGGATTAAAGGCGCAGCTCTCTTTGATAGGCACGTCTTTTGGGCTTACGACCCCGTAAACCTCGGACGTACTGCACAGTTGTATCACCGGATCTATACCAGCGAGCCTTACAGCCTCAAAGAGGTTTGCCGTGCCCATAATGTTGTTTTGAAGCACGCTCAGAGGCGTTATAAAGGACGCCCTGACGTTCGCGTGCGCGGCAATGTGAAAAATGGCATCGGGTTTAGTTTCCTTCAGGACCCGCAGTACCGAACTGAAATCGTTAAGATCGCATTCGTGAAGGGTAAGCTTTCCGGTCAAGCCAGAAAGGTTCCCTAAACCGGAAGTGCTGTGCCACCTCGAAATGCCGTGCAGTTTAATCCCCGGATGGTATTGGGCGATGTACTCGGCAAGATAACTCCCGCCCGAACCGGAAATACCGGTAATGAGGACACTTTTGAAATTACGTTTCTTCACGTTCCCTCCGCGCACGCCCTTACTTCTTTTTGAATATGCAGGTAATAGATTTTCCGCCGTCCCTGCTGAAAAGGTTGCAGTATTCTATGTTGGCGGATAAATAGTCCTGCTCCGCCTGCGTCATATACTTGCTGCTTATCTTCGCGGTCTTTATATAATTCGTGATCATGGTATAAGTCGTGTTACTGCCGTCGGGCAGAGCTCCGTCGTCTGGGTTGAAAGAGGTATGGACGTCCTCTATAACGTATAGACCGCCTGATCTCACGTAGGGCAGCAGGTATCCGAAACTTATCTGCTGTTGGTCCATCGTGTGTCCGCCGTCATCAAGAAGTATGTCGTAGCCAGCGCCGTATTTGTCTAAAAAAGCCTTAAGTTGTTTTCTCTTAGACTGGTCGGCTATAAAGGTTTTGATCCTGTCGGAATCAAGCTTGGATTCATCCACTATGTCTACGCCGTATATAATGGCGTTAGGAAAATAATCTCTGAACATCTTCTCAGAAGCACCGGATTCTACACCTATTTCGAACACTTTCTTCGCACTGTATTTCAGCGGATAAAAAAAGTATTCGTATACTTCAGTATAGTGATGCCCGTGCCCTCCGAATTTGTCATGATACCCGTTCGATCCCTTGTCAGTCCCGTATTTGTCCGCCAGAGTGGTCAATTCTCCAAACTTGAACTGCGAATCCGCGTACGACGCGCCCGTCAATAACAACCCGCTTATTACACCTAAAAGGATCTTTTTAAAACTCATTTGTTATCTCCTCCCATTTATTAGATAAATACAGAAAACCCTCGAGTTATTTTTCCCCCTTTTCTTTAACGTTTAAATAAAGCACATAATAAAGCGGAATACCGAGCGTAAGGATGCTCATGCCGGTCAACGTCTCGACCGGTTTGAACTTGATAGAACTCCAGACGAGGCCGCATATTATAAGAAGGAACAGCAACGGTAAAATCGGGTAGAACGGGACTTTGTAAGGGATATTCTCTTTCGGTACTGTGCGCCTCAAAAGCATCAGGCCCAAAATGACAAGGCCAAAAAAGTACCAGAAAACGCCAGCGGTGTAATAAGTCAGGTTTTCGACGAATCCGATATTCCCTTTGCTGATGACAAGCAAGATGATAGTAAAGAAGAAGTTTGCCGCCAGGGCCATCTGCGGTGACCTGTAATAAGGGTGTATAGAAGAAAACATGTTCAGCCCGGGATAGTTCTTTGCGATGGCATAGCTCATCCGTCCGCCGGTTAGTATCAGGCCGTTTATCGCGCCGGCCGCGGAAATGACTATGAGCGACGACATAACGATTCCGCCTTTCGAACCAAACCAGATGGTCATCAGGTCTGACGCGGGGCTGAAGGTCTTCGCCAGGCCCGCCGGCGTTAAATACTGGATATAAACAAAATTTATGCCGAGATAAAGGATGGTCACGGTAAGAAGGCCAGCGACCAGAGCCTTGATTATGTTCTTTTCACTGCTCTTTGTTTCTTCGGCGATATAAACAGCCTCGTTCCAGCCGCCGAACACCCACATGCTTAGCACGAGGGCGCTCCAAAACCCGAGCATGATGTTGAAAGGATTTTTGTCATAAGGCAGCAGAAGCGGTGAAAAATGCGAGAGGTTTGAGTGTAACTTGGAAACACCGAAACCTATCAGGAACACTATGACCGCGATTTTTAGCAGTGTTATCGTGTTTTGTATGTTTTTGCCCACTGTTATCCCAAAGATGTTTACCAGGGTAAGAACTGTCGTGGCCGATACCGCCGTCAAGAGAATAGCGGTCGGGCCCGAGAAGCCAGCGAATGCCAATATCTTGAGCAGTTCATTGGCCAGGATTAGCGCGAGCGCCGCAATGGAGCTGGGCCTTATTATCAAAACCACGCTCCATGCAAAAAGAAAAGATACGATGTTTTCCCCTTTGCTTGAATAAGTTTTGTGTAAAAAAGTGTAATCGCCGCCCGCGTAAGGGAACTGCGAGGACAGTTCGGCGTAACACATCGCGCCGAACAGGGCGAATATCCCGCCGAAGAGCCACACCAACATTATCATGAGGAACGAAACGTTGTGCTGCGCTATCAGGGTCGGGAAAATACTGAACACGCCGGTGCCTATCATTATCCCGACAATTATGCCGGCACAGTCCCACCAAGAGAGCGCTCTTTTAAGGCCTGCTTCGTTGTTTGAGCCGTTTATTTCAACCATTTACTTAAACATTCCCGTACTTGCTGTTTTTAATTATCCTATAGACTTTCATTAACTCTTCGATACCTGTATCAATAGAATTGTCAGGCTTAAACCCCGTTTTCTCTATCTTCTCATTGGAAACTATATAATCTCTCTTGTCTGCGTCTTCTCCGACCGGTGCTTCAAGATACACAAAGGCGGGCAGGTGCTGTTTTATCTTCGCGCACAGCTCAATCTTCGACAGGTTCGCGTCGGAAAGCCCGACATTGTACGCCTGTTTCTTCATTTTGTCGAAATTCTCGATGGAGTGTATGAAAGCTTTCGCGACATCCCTTATGTGTATGAAATTTCGTTTAAAGTGGCCCTCAAAAAGCACTATGAACCTGTCCGTGACCGCGCGGTAAACAAAATCGTTCACCATGAGGTCGACGCGCATCCTCGGCGACGGGCCGAAAACCGTGGCAAGCCTTAGGCTGATCGAGTTGTCCCGTCCCAGGACTAACTTCTCCGCTTCCATCTTCGTTACGCCGTACAAAGAGATAGGGTTGAGTGGCGTTTCTTCCGTGCAGAACTTGTCTTTTTGCCCGATGCCGTAGCCGCTGTTCGTAGTCGGGATGATTATACGCTGTTCCCTGCTCGCGTTCGCGACTATCAGTTTTACGGCGTCAGAATTTATCGAACGCGTAGCGGTTGTATCCATATCGCAGGCTGGCGCGCCAACGACAGCCGCCAAAGGTATGATTATGTCCGCTGTTTTCAAGGCTGCTTTTAAAGCGCTCTCATTCCTGGCGTCATTTCTAATAATGGTGAACCCGGGATACTGGCAGCAGTCTATCAACGAATTCTGGTTGTACATGAAATTGTCGAGTACCGTTACGTTGTTTCCCAGTGAAAGCAATTTGGGGACGAGAACCGAACCCAGGTAACCCGCTCCGCCGGTGATCAAAATATTGTATTTCATTTTTCCTCCTAGCTACGTTAAATAGATTTAAGGGTCTTGTGCAGATACTCAAGCTTTGAACGCAGATCAACCGGGAAATTCCCGACAAAGAATCCGTTGAAATGCGCAAGATCGGCGTTAACTGATTTTGTCACTACACGGTCAAAGTACTTTATGACGTCGTGCCTTAGAAAACACCCGCCGGTTATCATACGGTGTTCGATCCCGGCCTTGTTCAGCTTTAGTAACACTTTATCCCTTTTGATCTTAGTGTCGGGGTTTACGATCATCGTGAACGCAAACCACGAACTACTGCCGATCTCTTTCTGTATTATGAACCTTTCGTCTTTAGCGAAAAGCTGTTGAAAAATATCCGCATTTTTCCTTCTTACCTTGAGGAAACCGGTCAGCCTCTTAAGCTGTATCTTTCCCAGAACGCCGTTGAGCTCGCCGGGCCTCACGTTGTACCCGGGAAGTATGAACCTGTAGGCGTTGTCAAAATCGTTGTCGGCGGGCGAATACAGTCCTGAGCTCGCCGGGATCCCCCTGGTCCAGCCGTGGTTTCTGATCGAGCGGCACAACCAATTGAGGTTGTCATCGTTCGTAAGGATAAGGCCGCCCTCCATGGTCGATATGTGGTGCGAGAAAAAAGTGCTGAACGTGTTGATAAGGCCGAAGGTGCCGGCGAATTTATTTCTAACTGTAGCGCCCATCGATTCGCAGTTGTCTTCAAAAAGTATTATGCCGTTGCTGTCGCACAGCCGCTTTATCTCGTCAAGCCTGCAGGGGTTGCCCAATACGCTGACGGTTATGACCATCCTTGTTTTCTTCGATATCGCTTTGCGCAGTTCGTTGACGTCCATATTAAGCGTGTCGAGCTCAACGTCGACGAACTTGAGTTTCAGCCCGTACTGGAGAAGCGGATAATACGTCGTGGCCCAGGATATGTTCGGGACTATCACCTCGTCGCCTTTTTTGAGCGGGTCCCCAGTGCGGTAAAAAAGCGACGCTATAGCCACAAGGTTGGCGGAGGAGCCGGAGCTTACCATCACCGCGTGCTTCATGCCGAAATACATAGCGAATTGTTCTTCGAATTCCGCTACATGCCTGCCCATGGAAAAGTTATCGCTCTCGATAACCTTCATCATGGCCCTTTTTTCTTCCTTTTTGAATGTGGATGCGACCAGTCCGTATTTCACTGGAAAAACTCCTTTTTGTGTTTTAAGACGGCTTAGAAAATATCATTTCAGAACCCGTAAAATCAAACTTAAACGGTATGTAAAGAAGCTTTTCTAAAGCCAGTTTTACTTTCTGCTGATTATGCTGTTCGACGTAGAACAGCATAAACCCGCCTCCGCCCGCGCCCAGAAGTTTGCCTCCGAGAGCACCGTTTTTTAGAGCGGTGTCGTATATATTGTCGATGTGAGAGTTCGTTATCTTTGAGGAAAACGCTCTCTTAAGTTTCCAAGTTTCGTTCAAAAGCACGCCGAAATTTCTCATGTCGCTATTGCCTGAGCATATGATAGCGTGCGCTTCGTCGACGAGTTTTATCATCCGGAGCAGGCCGTTCCTGTTATTCGGCGTGTTCCTGACCTGTTCTTCGGCTATCTCGGAGGCGTTGCGGGACAGACCGGTGAAAAACAGCATCAGGTTGTTCTCGAACGCCTGCGTCCTTTCACGGTTCATTGCAACGGGGTGCATTTTTATCTCCCCTCCGGGCTTGAACTCGATGAGGTTAAACCCCCCGTGCGCCGCGAAGACCTGGTCCTGGGATCCCACGTTTTCTTTGAGAAGGTCCTGCTCTATGGCGATAGCTGTCCTGCAAAGCTCGGTTTTAGAGATCGTCTTGCCGTGCAGCGCGTACATGGCGTTCAATAATCCCACGGTAAAAGCCGAACTGGAACCCATACCCGATCTGGCCGGTATATCAGCGTCGTGATGTATGGATATGCCTTTCTTGTAATCAAAATATTTTAATACTTCCCTTACGGACGGATGTTTGATCTCGGCGATCTCCTGCGGCTGTTCTATGACGGAGTAAACTATCCTATGCTTGTGCTCGAAAAACGGCGGAAGCTCACGTACGATAAGATAGCAGTACTTGTTTATGGAAACACCCAGCACCTTGCCGCCGTTTTCCATGTACCAGGAAGGATAGTCTGTGCCGCCTCCGAAGAACGATATCCTGTGCGGTGTTTTTGTGATTATCATGCGGCTGTTCCTTTCACGAGATCGTAATATTTTGTCTTTGCGATGCCCAGTACCGTGCTGGATTCGTCGTTCTTGAAAATGTAGTTAAGAGCGGCGTACACAAGGCAGGCGGCGGAGCATGCCGCGGCCAGCAGTATCAGCTTGTCTCTTAAAGCGTTAATGCTGAGCATCACCGGGTTTTTATAAATGATAAAAGCGGCCGCGCCCGAAGCGAGAGAGAACATAAAAGTCCTCAGAAGAGATTTCAGCATATTTAACCCGTACATGTAACCAAATTTCACTTTCAAGATGTAGTACATCAGGATACATGAAAAGAATACCGATAAACTGTTCGATAACGCGATGCCGGTACAGGGCGGGTTCATGAACTTGATCAACACGAGCGAGAAAACGATGTTCGACAATATCCCGAACAGAGTGATCACAAAAATATTCTTGAAATCCTGATAAACAAAAAACACTCTCATCAACAGGGCCTGGGCGTAAGCGAAAAATAATGAAACGCTCAGGAACAGCAGAGCTTTCGACGTTATCTCGGCGGCGGAGCTCGTGAAAGCGCCGCGCTGGAACAGCACCTCTATAATGGGCCTGCTGAATACTATCAACAGCACCGCGAAAGGTATGAAAATGAACCCGGACATCCTTATGCTCTTAGAGATCGTGCTCTTGAGCTCTTCGATGTTGCCTTCGGCAGCCATTTTCGAGAAGAAAGGATAGATGGCCGTAACGACTGAGCCCGATATGATTATCATCGGCACCTGGAGAATCCTGTCGGCGTAACCAAGAGCTGATATGCTCCCCTGCGGAAGCATGGACGCTATGACCCTGTTCGTTATCGTATACAGGCCTGCCAGCATTCCCAGAAAAAGAAAGAGCTGTAGTTTGCCGTAAATATCCTTCAGATCGGGTGGGATCGAAAAATCAAACTTGAACCCGGACTTGAACCCGATCCTTGAAGTGTAGAAAAACAGTATGACCGATTGCATGAGCTGTCCCGTGATAATGCCCGCCGCGAGGACATAAATACCCCAGGTCCTTGCAAACAACACCACGCAAAGTATGGTAGAAAGGGTTACCAGCATCTGGCTCAGCGCAGGAACGACAAACAGTTCGTAGGAGTTTATCACGACGCTGTAGATATTTATAATGCCGGTAAAAAAGATAGTCAGAGCGATATACCTCTGCATCTTTACTGTTATAAGTGCTGTATCGGGTGAAAGGTCTTTAAACAAGAGGTTCACTATGTTTACTGAAAATACCACCATT
>CAZSIW010000092.1:0-7801 GCA_964606755.1 uncultured Elusimicrobiales bacterium
TTTGCTGATTATTGTTACAGTTGTTTTAATGGCAGGGTATTCATATAAACTCATTGGGTTATTGAAAGAATATTCGAAAGGGAAGATTAAAGACAATGTAGAATAATGTCGTAGAGGAGTATCAGACAAGAAACAAGTATTTTGATATAGTTGAAAAAGAGGTGTCATGTATAAGATGCCAGGTTGTTTTGTTTTTGTAGTTTTCCTTAACCTAATATTTTTGATTGCTGCATGCGATACCAATGATTTATCTAGCAGAAATAGTAACAGGACGTTCTATGCTGGGAACGATTTAGCGGCAAGAGTTGCACACAAAATACAATGGGGTAATTTAAATAAAACAGAGATAAAGAAAGATGTGGAAAACAAACAGATTATAGACACGCTTAAATTTCTTCTATTGTATGATGATATGCTGAACAAAAAATACAATCCTTCTGAATATCAAGAAGTATATCAAAGAAAAATATCATATGATGAAATTGAAAAAAAGGAAGAACAAAAAAAATATGACAACCAAATGGTCAATGAATTGCTAGCCATAGATAAAAATATTAAAAAAAATAGTTTGTGTATATTTTTTAATAACATACATATTGGGGAATATGATTCTGAGAAAAACGGTTTTCCAATATATGAAGAGCCGTGGAATTATAGTGCGGGCATGCCGAAGAAGCTGTATTATGGGAAAGTTGGCAAAATTGTATTAACCAATACTAAAGACAATGTTTTTCCAAAGTTCCTAGCGTGTGATAAAAAATTAGCTAAATCTGTACTAGATGAATTCAAATATATAGAAGTAGGCATATTTCCTACTCACAGGGAAAGAGTGTGTTGTGCTTATGTTGGGTTTATCCCTCAACGGGCAACAATTGAAAAAGATGAATCTAATGAAGAGGTAAAAGTAATATATGGCAAGGGCAATGATTTTGTATTGTTTACAACAGAAGAGGGTTCTATTATTCGAATTTCATTATCAGGCGATAAATGGAAACAAGAATAGTTTGTCACATGTTTTATGGAGTAATGGGAGACGTTTCAATTTAATATAATTAAATTTACATTTTGTCTTATATTGTTTGTGTAGGTTTAAGGTTTTAAGCCACCCCTTAGGGCTGGTTATGAGTTGAGGAGTAGCGAAGCGGTTTTCGGGGTAGTCGGCGAGGACTGTCTGAGGGCGGCACGGTGTTTTGTGCCGACCGAGTTCCGCAGCCGCCGAAAAACGACGAACGAATGGCCCGTTGGGGCGCGTTTCTTTTCGTCTATTTTCTTTGGGCGTGCAAAGAAAATGGACACGGGGGCGCAGGGGCAGGTATAGCCCCAGCGAAGTTGACGTTTGAAATAAATGCCGTCATGCCGATGTGCCATCGGCATTAATAATAATGAAAATGACCCTCCTGCGCTAATCGTGTTATCAATAATCGCGGCTATTCGCCGCATTGATAACACAGCTTCGGCGGGTCAATCGAGAAAGTTGTTTAACTCACGGTTTGAAAAATAGGCAATATTTGCTTATTAATTAATCAATAGAATAGGTGTTTTCGATTGAAAAAAATCAAAGTAATCTTCCGCTGGACAAAATATAACCACTACACTCTCGCCGCGATATTCGGATTTCTCGATCAAAGCCTTGAAAAAAATAGATTCGAGATAATGACCGGTGAAGATGGGGCCGACATCTCCCGCAAGATAAACTCCTCCGATTTGAAACCCTGCATAGTGGCCTACTCGTTCGCCTCCACCGAGTTCGACGCGGTGTCGAAAGAAATAGCGGAGCTTAAACGGGTCCACGGGAAAGACGCCGTGGTGATCTGCGGCGGCCCGCACGCAACGGCCCTGCCGGAGAGCTGCATAAAAGCCGGCGCGGACGCGGTGTTCATCGGCGAGGCGGAGGAGTCGTTCCCTGCGTTCCTTTCGAGTTTCAGTCAGGCGATGCGGCTGCCCGATGAGCGGGTGATACAACCGCTTCCTTTGAAAGATTTCGATTCCTATCCTCCGTTTTCCATCGAGCGAAAGTTTTTCGGGCCGCTCGAGCTCAGGCGCGGGTGTTTCAATGGCTGCGTTTTCTGCCAGACGCCGGGCATTTTTAAGAGGGTGCGGGAAAGAAGTATTAATTTCGTAAAAAAATATGTACAATGTATGAAAGCAGAAAAAAGAAAAAGAGTCATCTTTACGATACCGGACGTTCTTTCATACGGATTAAAAGGCAGTATGGTCAACCTGCCGCATATCGAGAACTTCCTGGCGCAGATGGCGGAGCTGGACATGCAGATACTGCTGGGAAGTTTCCCCTCGGAGGTTTTCCCGGCGCGCCTGGCGAAACATCCGGAAGCGGCTGGGCTGTTGAAACGGTACGTGACCAACAAGACCATAATAGTGGGCGGGCAGAGCGGCAGCGACCGCGTGCTCGGCCTGATGAAAAGGAACCACTCTGTAAAAGATATAGAAGATTCGGCACGGATACTGCGGGAAGCCGGTTTCGCGCCGATAGTAGACATAATGCTCGGCATATCCGGCGAAACGAGACAGGACAGGAAAGACACGCTGAAGCTGATGAAAAACCTATCGAAGCATTTCAACTCGCGGTTCAACGTCCACTATTTTATGCCCCTTCCCGGGACACCTTTCCACAACGCAAAACCCGAAACGATCGAAGACGATATAAAAAACGAGATATATACGATGATGAAACACGGAAAAGCCAGTGGCGATTTTTTTACACAAATGGATTTCGCGGGAGGCTCGCACAATGGCTGAGCCTCAGGTGCAACTGAAAAAGTTCGATTATACCGGCATACTCGGGTGGTCGGTCTCGCGGTTCGACAGGTTCTCGGCCTGCAAAAGGCAGTACTACTACGATTATTACGCGAAGTTCGATTCGGAGTTCACGCCGAACAAGATAAACGCGTTAAAGAAGATGACCAGCGTGCCGCTTGAGACGGGGAACATCGTGCACGACGTGATAAAGACGCTCCTTGAACGGCTGCTGGAGAGCGAGCAGCCCATCATCGAAGAACGGTTCATTGAATACGCGAGAAAAAAAACGAACGAGTATGTCTCCTCGAAACAGTTCAGCGAGATGTACTACGGCGAGACACAGAAGATAGACATGGCGCGGGTGTCGGCGCAGGTGGAGCTCATTCTCAAGAACCTGATCACCAGCCAGAGGTACAGCTGGATACTCGGGAAAGCCCTGGGCAACAAGAAGGGCTGGATAATCGAGCCGCCCGGATACGGCGAGACCAGGATAAAGGGTTTGAAGGCGTACTGCAAAGTCGATTTCCTTTTTCCGGTCGAAGGCAAGATATACATACTTGACTGGAAGACCGGCAAGCCCGATCAGGTAAAACACAGGAAACAACTGTTGGGCTACTCCACGTGGGCGGCTTACCATTTTGACACGAAGCCCGAGGACATAGAGCCCATCGTCGTGTATCTCCAGCCGGTTTACAGCGAGATGAGCGAGAAGATGACAGCCTCCGATATAACCGGGTTTGTAGGAACTGTGGACTCGGAGACGAAACAGATGTATTCGTATCTCAAGAACATCGAGCAGAACGTGCCGAAGGACAAGAGCGAGTTCGCGATGACCGAAAACCTCAAGATATGCAAGTACTGCAATTACAGGGAGCTGTGTTCGAGGGCGAAAGAGAAGTTCGAGTTCTAATAAGACAGAGAATAGAGAAAAGGGGAAAGAGAAAAACGACAAAAAGAATTTTTTCTCTAAGCTCTATCCCCTATTCTCTGTAGTTGTAGTTAAGGAGGGACAATGTTGAAGATACGAGAGATAGCGCAGGAAGACAACCCCGAGATAAAGACGATCATAACCTCTATCATGAGGGATGAGTTCCAGGAAAGCGCGAGGGCTTACAGCATCGATGACGTCGAGGATGCCTGTTCGCACTACTGCGGGAAGAACGAGGTGTTCTACGTGGCCGAGAACGACGGCCACATAATCGGAACGGTAGGCATAAAGAACGACGCGCCTCACACTGCGCTCCTGAGAAGGCTTTTCCTAAAGAAGGAATACCGTGGAAAGGGCTATGGCGCGAAACTCGTCCATGAGGCTCTTGAGTTCTGCAGGAAACACGGATACAAAAAGGTGATCTTCCGCGGCACGGACGCCATGAGAGCCGCTTTCAAGACCTGCCTCAAGAACGGATTTAAAGAAAAAGATATACTGGTACTGCCGCACGTCAAAATGTTCATACTGGAGCTGAGCATATAATGAAACTTTGCCATAAGTGCGGTTATGAGTTTAAGGGCCTCGGCCAGCCGGGGCCGAAACAGGAGTGCGAACAGTGCACGACCGATCTTCACTCCTGCCTGAACTGCGAGTTCTACGAGCCAGGCCGTGCGAACAGCTGCAGGGCCGATTCCGATCTTGTCAGGGACAAGGAGAGGTTCAATTACTGCGAGGAGTTCAAATTCCTTAACGGCAGGAGAAAAACTGAACCACCCCAAAAAACCGACGCGAGGTCGGAGATGGACAAGCTGTTCAGGAAACCCAACCCTTGACACGCTTTTTCAAAATATGTTATAAATATGGCGTAAGACAAAGCTGTCTTTGAAGTATGGCGCAGATGCCCCTGTAAGTGTTCAGGGGTTATTTTATTTAAAATGCTCCGCTGATGGGGCGAAGCACAGGGACGATGAGGCCCTTCCGGGTGTATGACACCCTCGGAGGGTTTTTTTATTGCCCGAAAAGTCAAAGTTGACAGATGTAAGCTTATCGGTTCAAGAGCCAACCGGCTCAGAGGAGGATAAAATGAGTAGAATACTTAGATATTTGTTGTTAGGCGGCCTGATGTTTACGGCCGGTTACGCGTTTTGTGAAGATAAGGCTCCCGCGCAGATGACCGCGCCGGTGGTTGCCGCGACTGCGGTCGCCGCTCCGGCAGTGACTGCTGCGGCTGCAATCGCCGCTCCGGCGGCAGCGGCGGCGCTCAAGATAGATTCGGGCGACACGTCATGGGTCCTGATCTCCACCGCGCTTGTGCTGCTGATGACGCTTCCCGGACTCGCCTTTTTCTACGGCGGCCTGGTAAGAAAGAAGAACGTGCTGAGCGTTCTTATGCAATGCTCGATAATTCTTTGCGTCATAAGCCTGCAATGGGTGCTTTTCGGTTACAGCCTCGCGTTCGGGCCGGGCAAAGGGTTCTGGGGCGGCCTGCAATGGGCCTGTCTCAACGGCGTCGGGCTCACGCCTTACGGGGATTATGCGCCAACTATCCCGCACCAGCTGTTCATGCTGTTCCAGATGATGTTCGCGGTTATCACACCGGCGCTTATAATAGGAGCATTCGCTGAGAGAATGAAGTTCTCGGCGTTCCTTATTTTCAGCCTGCTCTGGGCGACGTTCGTGTACGACCCGATATGCCACTGGGTCTGGGGAGTCGGCGGATTCCTGAGAGACATGGGAGCGCTTGATTTCGCTGGCGGAACGGTGGTCCACATCAACGCCGGAGTTGCGGCGCTTGTCACCGCTCTTGTGATCGGCAAAAGGAAAGGTTATCCTACGGCTATCCCGCCTCACAACCTGCCTTTCACGGTGATGGGAGCCGGCCTCCTGTGGTTCGGCTGGTTCGGTTTCAACGCGGGCAGCGCACTGGCGGCCAACGGGCTTGCTGTAAGCGCTTTTCTCGCCACCAACACGGCAACCGCGGCGGCGGGCCTTACCTGGGCTCTGATCGAGTGGTTCCATAACGGCAAACCCACCACGCTCGGTGTCGCCACCGGCGCGGTAGCGGGGCTTGTAGCGATAACCCCGGCGTCCGGTTTTGTCGGGCCGATGCCCGCCATTGTCATAGGCGTAGGTGTGAGCATGATATGTTTCATAATGGTCGCGGTGGTAAAACCCATGCTAGGCTACGACGATTCTCTTGACGCTTTCGGCGTCCACGGCATAGGCGGTATATGGGGCGCGCTCGCGACGGGGCTTTTCGCGTCGAAAGCGATAAACCCCGGTGGAGCCGACGGGCTTTTCTTCGGAAACCCCGCTCAGTTCCTGATCCAGCTGAAAACCGTCGGTATCACGCTCGGCTACACTTTCATAGCCACCCTTGTGATCTACAAGGTCGTTGATGTCCTTATAGGTGTCAGGGCGAAAGACAGGGAAGAGGTCATCGGCCTCGACCTGACCGAACACAACGAAGGCGCTTATACCGTACTTTAATACAAATCAGCCGTCTTTTAGACGGACAGGAGAATATAATGAAACTCATAAAAGCAATAATAAAACCGGACAGGCTCGATGATGTCAAAAGAGAGCTTTACAAAAGACAGGTAAATTTGATAACAGTAAGCGAAGTTCTCGGGCACGGCAGGCAGATGGGCGTTACCGAGGTCTACAGGGGAGCCAAGGAAACAGGCAACCTCCTGAGAAAGATCCAGGTAGAGATAGCCGTCAACGAGGATTTTGTTCAGTCGACAATAGAGGCCATCATAGCCGGGGCAAGGACCGGCGAGATCGGCGACGGAAAAATATTCGTGCTCGACCTGCCGGAGTGCATCAGGATAAGGACCGGCGAGCGGGGCAGCGCTGCCATAGGCTGAAAATAAAGGCATAATTCGGGGCGGAGGCAACACGCGTTAATGACGCGTTTTGCGCTCCGCTTCGATGAGGCTTTATCTTGACGAGATAGGGAAGTGGTTGTCATGACAAGGTTGCTGGGTATCGCAACGCGGAATCTTAAAACCATACCTTTAGGCATGTTCACGGAGTTCTTCAGGCCGGTCATGGAACCGGCGTGGGACCTGGCAGGCTATCTCGCCAGGAAAGCCGTCTTTTTTAAAGAAAACGGGATAAACAAAAAAAGCGACGACGTGAAAACCGCGGTCAACAAGCTGTACCTGAGCGGCACGAGGTTCGCGCTCGCCTGCGGCGATGAGCCGGGCCCGGACAACGGGGCGGCCGGTATCATAAACAAGAGCGGCTGGATATTCGGTTACTGCTTTGCCCGGATGGCTCTCCTGCCCGATCTACTACAAAACAATTATCCCGCAAAGATACTGGAGTTTTTTGTTGAAGAGGTAAGAAAATCCCCGTTCAAAAATCCCGCGAAAGTAATCAACGATTCCCTGAAAATGTTCGAAGACAATTTTAAAGACCTGATGATCTCTTTTGTCCTGAGCGAGGGGAAATACCTTTTCGCGTTCAGGGGCGCGGGTTCTTCGCTGTACTTCACGATCGAGAACGGCAACTGGATCTTCAGTTCCGAAGAGATCGGCGGCCTCAAGTGGGAAGCGGTGCAGGAAGGGTCGTTCGTCGCCGTGGATTATTCCTCGGACTACGTGGACATGTTCGCGGGGAAAGAGCCGTTCGCAAGAAAATACCTATACAGATGATATTGATAATCAAACACACCTTTTCCGAAGGCCCCGGCATTCTCGAAGATATTTTCCGGGCGAGAAAAATTCAAACAAAAATTATAGAGTTTGAAAATGGCGATAAGCTGCCGTCTAAACTCGGCGGCATTGATGCCGTTGTTTCGCTTGGCGGGCCGATGAACGTTTACCAGGAACAGGAGTATCCTTTTTTAAAGCGGGAGGACGACTTTCTTAAGAAAGCTTTCGACAAATCTGTTCCGGTCCTCGGCATCTGCCTGGGCGCCCAGCTCATGGCAAAAGCGCTGGGAGCGAAAGTGACGAAAGCGGCTAAAACAGAGATAGGCTGGTACGACCTTATGCTTAACGATAAAGCTCTCGCTGATCCGCTGTTTAAAGGCATAGACAAGACGCTGACCGTGTTCCAGTGGCACGGGGACAAGTTTGAACTCCCGCAAAACGCCGATCTTTTCTG
>CAZSIW010000093.1:0-7799 GCA_964606755.1 uncultured Elusimicrobiales bacterium
TAGGACAGAAACTGAAATTCAAGGGCAAAGAAATAGCCGTCGAGAAACTTTGTAACGAGGCCGTTCACGACCTCGACATCGCTCTTTTCAGCGCGGGCGCGGGGGTCTCGAAAGATTTCGCGCCGGTTTTCGCTGAAAAAGGTTGTTTCGTGATAGACAACTCAAGCGCGTTGCGGATGGAGCCCGAAATACCGCTGGTGGTACCGGAAGTAAACCCGGGAGCGCTTTCAAAAGACAGGAAAATAATCGCCAACCCCAACTGCTCGACCATACAGATGGTTGTGGTGCTTAAGCCCATACACGATGCCGTAAAGATAAAGAGGGTGATAGTGGCGACCTACCAGGCCGTTTCGGGAGCCGGCAGCAAGGGGATAACCGACCTGGAGGACCAGACCAGGGCCTGGGCAAAGAACGAACCCGTTCCGGCGCCCAAAAAGTTCCAGTACCAGATAGCTTTTAACGCGATACCGCATATTGACGTTTTCTTCGAAAACGGGTATACTAAAGAAGAAATTAAGATGGTCAACGAGACCAAAAAGATAATGGGCGACGACTCTATAAGCGTGACCGCGACCTGCGTGCGCATACCCGTCGTAAGGGCCCACTCGGAAGCGGTGTGGATAGAGACCGACAAAAAGATGACGCCGGACGAGGCAAGGAAACTGCTGGCCGGCGCGCCGGGCGTGAAGGTAGTTGACGACCCGAAAAACAACAAGTACCCGATGCCTCTATACGCCGCCAACCAGCAGGTGACTTTCGTGGGCAGGATAAGAGAAGATCTTTCGACGAAGAACGGCCTTGCGATGTGGATAGTCTCTGATAATCTTTTGAAAGGCGCGGCGCTTAACGCCGTTGAAATAGCTGAAGCCCTGGTAAAAAAAGGTATCGTTTAATGAAAAAGATAGTAATAAACGCCGATGATCTCGGTTACAGGGAAAACGTAAACAAGGGCATAATATTCGCCCACAAGAACGGCATTGTCTCCAGCGCATCGCTTTTCGTGGAAAAGGAAGGGGTCGGGGAAGCGGTGCAATTCGCAAAGGAAAACCCCGCGCTTGGCCTCGGGCCTCACATTGACCTCGACAAATTCTTCGAGATAGACCACACCCACGGCACGTTCACTAACTACATGAACCCGTCGGATGACGAGGTCGCCGGGGAAGCGAAACGCCAGATAGAAAAATTCTTCTCCTTTGGCCTAAAGGCCGACCACCTTGACTCGCACCACCACACTCATCTCTACCCGAAAGTGTTTCCCATAATATGCAGGGTCGCGAAAGAATTCAATATACCGATCGTAAGGCTTTTCGGCAAGTTCTATTCAAACCCGGCCGACTACGAGGCCAGCAAGAAGATCGCCGGAGAGAACAACCTTAAGGTGCTCGACCACTTCATAGAAGGCTGGTACTGGGGAAACGTGGACGAGCCGTTCGAGATAGCAGAGCTCATGACTCACCCCGGCTACGGCGAGCTGTGGAGAGAGGCCGAGCTCGCGCACTGCTGCCAGAGGAACCTCAAGGATTATTTTGTGGCCCAGCAAATAGAAGTATTGAGATTTTCAGACATAGTCAATAATATTTGATGCGCGAAAAAAAAACGAACTATTTGCTGTTCATTGAATACAAGGGCACGAAATTCTACGGATGGCAAAAACAACCCTCGAAAAGGACCGTCCAGCAGGAGATCGAAAAAGCCGCCCAAAAGGTACTCGGCGAAACGATCGAACCGGTCGGGGCAAGCAGGACGGACAGCGGGGTTCACGCGAAACACCAGATCGTCAATCTTCTGGCCTCCAGGCACATTCCTCCCATCAGGCTCATGCTGGCTTTGAACGGCGTCCTGCCTTCAGATATTTCCGTTTTCAAAATAAGGACCGTAAAAAAGGGCGTTCTGGCAAGGCACATCTCCAAGGAAAAAACTTACGAGTACCGTATCTGGAACAAGCCCCACAGGCCCGCGATCGAAGAAGAATTTGTCTGGCACATACCGGGTAAGCTGGATGTGGAAGCTATCAGGGCGGCATCGAGGCCGCTCATCGGGCGGCACGATTTCACGTCGTTCTGCGCGGTAAAGGGCACACAGAAAAACAAGACCGTCGACCTGCGGGAAATATCCGTAAGAAAGAGGGCCAACGAAGTGGTGATGCGGTTTACGGCGGACAGGTTCCTGTGCCACATGATAAGAAATATCGTGGGGACGCTGATCGAAGCCGGGAAACGCAAGATCGGCGCGGAGGACATTAAAAGGATTCTCGATAAGAAAGACAGGGCCTGCGCGGGCATGGCCGCCCCGGCAAACGGGCTGACGCTTAAAAACATAACTTTAGGAACGATAGAATAAACAATGAAAAACAAAAACTCAAAGATCCAGGATCAGAAAAAGCAGGAATTAAAAAGCATAACAAAACGGGGAGTAAAAGTTATATTCTCCGGGCTCGCGGTACTCCTTGCCGGTTTTCTGGTGCTGACAAAAACCGATCCGATGGGGCAGAACCTTGCCTCGGACATTTCGCCGTTCCTCATAATCGGCGGTTACATCGTCATTGGCATTGGCATAATCCTTCCTGAAAAAGATCCCGGACAGTCATTAAACCAGGTGCAGAAATGAACATAACTGGTTATCTAGCTTTGGGGCTCGCAGCCGGAGTTTTGAGCGGTTTTTTCGGCATTGGCGGGGGAATAATAATTATCCCGGCACTTATATATTTTTTCGGCCTCAGCCAGCACCAGGCGCAGGGAACCACGCTCGCCCTCATGGTCCCGCCTATAGGTATACTGGCCGCCTGGACTTACTACAAACACGGGTACGTCAACTTGAGCATAGCCGCCTTCGTCTGCCTGGGCTTTGTCGTCGGCGGACTCCTCGGCTCTAAAGTTGCGGTTGGCATATCGCCGGTCCTCCTGAAGCGCATTTTCGGCATCTTCCTTTTCGTAGTTTCTCTCCAGATGATCTTCAAAAAATAGGCTCTTCCAAATAACCGTCATTGTCCATTTCTTTCCGCGTCTGTCACCTGAATCCGACACCTGAAACCTGACACCTGTCACCTGCTTTTTAGTATTGACATTTTTTTTCCTATGTTGTATACTTTTACCATAGTGGTGAAAAGTGGTGCATAGTGTTGAATGTGTGTAACCCTGTGGATTGTGGGGATAACTTAAAATTACGAAGTTTCATAATTATGAAAGTTTAGAGGATTTGAACGGTTTTTGTATTTTTCAAATTTACCGATCTTTAATTTTCATAATTTTATTAATTAAACAATGTATATAGGCCAGTACAAACACACTATCGATCCCAAGAACAGGTTGTTTATCCCCGCCGTATTCAGGGGGAAAATAAAATCCTTCATTCTCACCCAGGGGCTCGAGGGATGCCTGTTCCTGTACGATCCCGACGGGTGGCAGAAAGTGCTCTCGAAACTGGATGACCTCTCTCTGCCCGACAAGATGCAGGAGAGAGCCTTCAAGCGGGCGCTTCTTTCCGGCGCGTACCAGATAACACCTGATTTCCAGGGCCGCATACTGATACCTAAAAGCCTTAAGGAATTCGCCGGCATAAAGATAGATGCGGTCATCCTGGGTGTTGGCACTCGGGTCGAGATCTGGGACCAGAAAAAATGGAACAGCTATTATAAGCAGCGGGCTGACAGCTCGTTCAAGACGCTGGCAGGGAAGCTAGAGATATAAAAGTTGGAAAATACAAAGCAGGAACCCTATCATGTACCCGTAATGTTGAGCGAAGTTGAGCGGTATCTGGTCAACGATACCGGCGGGACATACGTGGACTGCACATTCGGCGGAGGCGGGCACAGTGGCGCAATTATATCAAAACATCCAGATATACGAATTATTGCAATGGACTGCGACAAGGAAGCAGTCGCAGAAGCTGAAAAACTTGGCAAGGTTTCTAACGGCAGGCTTTCTGTCGTACGCGAAAACTTCAAAAATGTAAAAGCAGCGCTCTCGTCCCTGGGCGTTGAAAAGGTAAACGGGCTGCTACTTGACCTCGGCATATCTTCGCACCAAGTGGACGACCGCGGCAGGGGATTCAGCTTCAGCTCCGAGTGCCTGGACATGCGCATGGACGACAGGCTCAAGCTCACTGCCGGCGACGTGCTGAACACTTTCGATGAGCAGCAGCTCGCGGACATATTTTACCAGTACGGCGAGGAGCACCGCTCGAGACCCATAGCAGGCGCTATTGTAAGGGAGAGAATGAAAGGCGTGAAGCTGACGCCCGAGGTAATCGTCTCCCTCGCGGCGAGGGTAAAAGGCTGGAGCCACAAGATAAACCCGGCGACAAAGGTCTTCCAGGCCCTGAGGATATATGTGAACGGGGAACTTGAAAGCCTTGAGATGTTCCTTAAAGACGCGCCCGGAATACTGAAACCCTGCGGCAGGATAGTGGTGATGAGCTATCACTCGCTTGAAGACAGGCTGGTGAAATTCAATTTCAGGGAACTTGACAAAGAAGGCGTGTACAAGGTCCTTACAAAAAAAGTCGTTACGGCGTCGGAGGAAGAGCTGAGCTTGAATCCGCGCGGCCGCAGCGCGAAGCTGAGAGCCGCCGAGAGGCTGAACACCTCTGCATAAATTTCTCTAAGTGACGGGAGAAAAAGCAATAATGTCCAGATACTTTTACCTGCTTTTCATAATCGCGTTCATCCTCACTTTCTACGTCTGGCTGCAGACACAGCCGGTCAGGCTTGCCTACCAGGTTGAAAACCTCAAGAACGAATCGGACAAATGGGACCAGGAAAATAAGGACCTAAGGCTGAAGATCAACAACCTTTTGTCGCTTGAAAGGCTTGACACCATAGCAAAGCAGAAGAACCTGTCGGTCCCGGACAAGAACAGCCTTATCTACCTCGACTGACACACGGAGAGTATTTTGATCTCGAAGCGCATCTCGTTTTTATTTTTCGCCATAACCCTGTCTTTCGCTCTCACCGGCGTCAGACTTTTTTTTATACAGGTCTGGCACCATGAGGAAATAAGCACGAAAGTAAACAAGACCATAATCAAGAACACCCCCGAGCAGATGTGCCGCGGTGGGATATACGACACGAACGGCAACATCCTGGCCGAGAGCCTGAAGACGTATTCCCTGTTCGCGGACATGACCGTGCTGGGTGACGCTGGCGAGCTCAAAAAGAACCTGAGCTCGATCGGCATCCGCACAGACCTCGACCGGAACGCTAAATTCGACAACCCCTCGTACGTTGTCGTCGCCAAAAACCTGGACTACGACACTACGGAGAAAATAAAAGCCTGGAAGATGAACGGCATAGGTTTCATTCCGACCTACCAGAGGCAGCACCCCGAGAACCTGGCCTGCCACGTCCTTGGCGTGGTCGGCAGCGATGAAAAGGGGCTCGAGGGCGTCGAACTGACGGCCGACTCCTACCTATCCGGTGAAAAAATAAAGGAGATGGGGCACAGGGACGGCAGGGGCAGGATAATACACGATAAGCTCACCGATGAGAACAAGCTAGCCGGGGCCAACGTCTACCTCACCATTGACCGCAACCTGCAGTTCATAGCCGAGCAGGAGATCGACAAGGCCTGGCGCGAATCTAAATCAAAAAAAGCGATGGCGATAATACAGGACCCCAACACAGGCGAGATACTGGCCCTTGCCTGCAGACCCGCATACGACCAGGGTAATTTCGCGGAGTACCTTAAGAACCTCAGGAATCCCGTCATCAGCGACGTGTTCGAGCCCGGCTCCACTTTCAAGCTAATCACCGCCGCGGCGGCGCTCGAAGAGAACATGGTGAAGCGCTCCGAGGTGATCTGGTGTGAGGACGGCAGCTACAAGCTGTTCGACCACATCATAAAGGACCATGAGAAAAAAGGTCTCCTGACCTTCGACCAGGTGCTCGAGTATTCCTCGAACATCGGGACAGCCAAGGTGGGGATGAAGCTCGGAAAACAGCTTCTCTACAAATACATAAGGCAGTTCGGGTTCGGGACAAAGACGGGCATCGACCTCCCGGGCGAGGCGAAGGGGTTGTTGAAGACACCCGACAGCTGGGACGGGCTCTCGCTTCCCACGATATCGTTCGGGCAGGGGATAGGGGTAACGGCCCTGCAGATGGTAAACGCCTATTCCTCGGTGGCCAACGGCGGCGAGCTCCTTGAGCCAAAAATAATAAAGGAAATAAAAAGCCCCGAAGGCAAAACGATCTATAAAGAAGACAGGAAAGTCGTGAGGCGCACAGTGTCGGCCGAGACAGCCAAACAACTAAGGGAGATGCTGACCTGTGTAGTGGAAAAGGGAACCGGCCAGGCCGCCAGAATGACCGGTTACAGCGTAGGCGGAAAAACAGGGACCGCGCAGAAACGCGACCCCCTGACAAAAAAATATTCGACCACCGCCTACACCGCCTCTTTCTGCGGCATAATCCCGTCGGACAAACCGGCGCTGACGATACTTGTTATAATGGATGAGCCGAAGGGAGACTACTACGGCGCCACCAGGGCCGTGCCGGTGTTCAGCAACATAGCCTACAAGGCTGTAAGTTATCTAAGAATGCCTCCGAAAGCCGAGCCCATATGCGTGGCAGCCGCACCGATAGACAAAGAAATGAAAAGAAGGTAATGATCATGAAACTTTCCAACATACTTGAGGCGATCAAAAAGAACGGGCACCCCGAAATGCGGGTTGCCGGTGACACGGGGATAAACGTCTCCGGCATAACGCACGATTCGCGCGCCGTGGGGCACGGTTTCATCTTCGTCGCACTTCCGGGCAAGCACACTCACGGGAAAGAATTTATTGGCGAGGCCGTAAAAAAAGGCGCGGTCGCGGTTTTGAGCGACGGCGTTTACACTGACAAGGCCGCCTCGCTGGTCTCCGACAATATCAGGCATACCATGGCGCTCATCGCTTCCGCTCTTTACTCATCTCCCGATTCAAGCCTCACAATGATAGGCATAACTGGCACCAACGGCAAGACCACCATCTCCTATTTCCTTGAACACATACTGAACGGGGCGTCTCTGCCCTGCGGAGTGATTGGGACCGTCAACTACCGTTTCGGCTCAAAAAGCATAGAGGCCCCGAACACAACGCCGGAGTCCAGCGAGGTGTACCGCATACTCGACCAGATGGTGTCAGGCGGGTGCAAGGCCTGCGTCATGGAGGTGTCGTCCCACGCGCTGATGCTCGAAAGGGTGCAGGCCATAGAGTTCGATATCGCGATATTCACGAACCTGACCAGGGAACATCTCGATTTTCACAGGACGATGGACGAGTATTTCCTTGCCAAGGCAAGGCTCTTTACGGGCCTCAAACCCGTTAAAAAAAGAAATACCAAATATGCTATAATAAACGTGGATGATCCGTACGGAAAAAAGCTCGTACGCATGGCAGGCGGCGCGGACGTTATCACCTACGGCATAGACGAAAAAGCCGATGTGTCAGCCAGAAAATTAAAGGTAACAAGCCGGGCAAACGAGTTCGTTCTTTCAACGCCTCTTGGGAAAAAGAAAGTAACCATAGGCCATATAGGAAAACACAACGTCTATAACGCCCTCGCGGCCGTAGCCGCTGCCCTGAGCGCCGGAGTGCCTTTCGAGAAGGCGGCCGGCCTGATAGAATCGGCTCCCGGCGCGCCGGGAAGGCTTGAGAAAATAGACCTCGGCCAGCCTTACATAGTGCTTGTCGATTTCGCGCACACCGGCGACGCGCTTGAGAACGTCCTGAACGCGGTGCACAAGATAAAATCGAACAGGATAATAACAGTTTTCGGCTGCGGCGGCGACAGAGACAGGACGAAACGGCCCGCCATGGGC
>CAZSIW010000094.1:0-7778 GCA_964606755.1 uncultured Elusimicrobiales bacterium
ATAATTAGTTTCAGCAAGGAGGAGGTATTGTGGAATCTAAAATAACTAAAGTTTTAGGTGTAATTATCCTGTCAGTTCTAGCGTTGTTCGTCGTGCACAAAATAATCACTCATGTACCCGGGAAACCGGGTTTTTATATGCCCGATCCGAAGACGGGGCAGCTTGAGATCTTTACTGTTTTGGATGGTAAACTCGAAAAGGTTAGGGTCTCTGAAAGAATTAATGATTTTAGGACCCAGCCGGTTCTCGTATCGAATGATGGAGAATTGGTGCTTCTGATGGGGGTCGGAAGGATAGGTAAGGCCAAACTAGAAAAATATTTCGGTGACCCTATAAAGATCAAGGGACATTGGTACGGGAAAATGCCTTTCAGGGGCAAGAAATACAGGGTTCTGTGGGTTCAGGCACTAGTCAATGATAAAGAAAAAGGCGAAGAAAAAAAGGAATCCGAAAAGCCAGCGCAACCCGCGCAGAAACAAGAGAAAACGCAAAAACAAGCAGAAAACAAAGGAGGTGTTTCTGAGGCTAAAAAGTAAAAGATTCTCTATAGCGCGTTTTAGTTCAAATTTTAACACAGGAGGAAAAAATGTCAATGTACGAAGTTAAGAAGATCAATGTGATGTCTATTTTTAAAGTGGTCCCGGTGATATTTGCGATACTTGGTACAGTAATAGGCGTTTTTACGTTTTTTGTATTCCCGACCGATGTGGCGCGTGATTTGACGGTAGGCGCAAGACTGCTCTCATGGCTTATCTTCGTCGTGCTTTATACCGTGATCATGGTTGTCGGCCTTGCTGTCATCTCATGGCTTTATAACGTAGTCGCCAACAAGATGGGCGGCCTCTCTGTAAGCCTTGACGTAAAAGAATAACATTGTTTTTTTGTTTGGACCAAGAAACCTCGATGCCCCTGTGAAACAGCGGTCAAAAACCTGCTGTTTCACAGGTGTTAGTTTTTTGTGGTATGTTTTCCGGCTCTGTGAAAGATTGTGGTTTAAAACCGTATGAGTCTTAGAACAAAATTTACTATCTACATTTCGTTCCTTATTCTGTTGGTTATTTCTGGGATATCTACGAGTATTTTCTTTACCCAGAAAAGCCTTCTTTCCTCACAGCTTGAGGAGAGCCGCCAGAAAATTTTTAAAGATTTTACGTATACCTGTCAGGAAGCTCTGGTCGTTAACGATGAGATTCAGGTGTTCAATACGATAAAGTCCGTTATAAAAACACATAACCCCGCGATAGTGTACGCCGGTTATGTCTCACCTGTACAGCTGATCCTTTTCAGCGCAAGAGACCCCAAGGACGGCGAAAAGTTCCGGTCCGAGATAACAAGAGTCGAGAAACCGACCCAACGGGATCTACAATCCCCTTCATTGGAAAATATACGCGAGTTTTCGTTGCCTCTTATTATAGGCAATGAATACAGGTGTACTATCAGGGCTGGTTTCTCTCAGTCGTATCTTGAACAAGAGATAAACAAAGGTGTCATCGCCCTTGCGAGAAAAGTCTTGCAGGTCGCGGTGTTCGCTCTGCTTGGCGGGGTAGTGCTCGCCACGATAATCGCATTTTTCCTTAACAAACCGATAAAGGCTCTTGCGCGGGCCGCTCAGGAAATAGGTTCGGGTAATCTTGACAGCCATGTCAAGGTAAACTCAAAAGACGAGCTCGGCAGCCTCGGCCTTGCCTTCAATGAGATGGCCCAGAAGCTCAAGGAGCTTGATGAGCTCAAAGACAGTTTTGTATCCAGCGTTTCGCACGAATTGAGGTCGCCGCTTGCCGCCATAGATGGTTACTGCGATTTCCTGCTGGAGGGTTTTAACAGGAACATGCCAAGGGAAAAGCAGGAGAAAAGCCTCAAGATCATAAAGGACGCGACTGTAAGGCTTACCAACTTCATCAACAACATCTTGGACGTTGCCAAGATAAAGGCTGGGAGGTTCGAGCTCAGGAGAATGTCCGTCAGTTTCGAGATGCTCGCGGGCGAGATATCGTCCCTTTTCGAATCACTGGCTGCCCAGCAGAAAAAGAGAGTGATAAGCGAGGTGCCGAAAGACCTGCCGGAGATAGATGCCGATCCGGAGAGAGTCAAACAGATCGTAACGAACCTTATCGGCAATGCGCTGAAGTTCACCCCTGAAGACGCGTTGATCGCGATAGGCGCCCAGCTGATGGATGATAAGAAATTCATTATCGGGTGGGTAAGAGATACAGGTATCGGCATACCGAAAGAGGACCTGCCCAAGGTTTTTGAAAGGTTCTATCAGGTCAAAGAGTCGGGAATGAAGAAGCCTAAAGGTACGGGCCTGGGGCTAACGATTGTTGCGGAGATCATCAAACTTCACGGCGGAAAAATTTGGGTCGAAAGCGAACTCGGAAAAGGTTCCGTTTTTAAATTCACGCTGCCTGTTTACAATCCGCAGAATCAACAGCAGCAGCCCGCTGCCGCACCTTCAGCAAAATAAGGCTAACTTATGGCTAAAATACTTGTAGTAGACGACGAGCAGAGTTTAAGGGAAATGCTTCAGGATATCCTTACCGCCCACGATTTTACAGTTGTGACAGCGAGCAACGGTGAGGAGGGGCTTAAGAAAATATACGAAGATAACCCGGACCTGATAATCCTAGATTGCGCTATGCCTATACTTGATGGGTATGAACTTCTCGAAAAGATGAGAACCGATCCTATACTGCTGAACAAGCCGGTGGTAATGCTTACCGTGAACTCAAGCGAAAAGGACGAGATAAGGGGTTTGCGGCTTGGGGTCGATGATTACCTGACAAAACCTTTTAAGTCAGCGCTACTCATCGCCAGGATCAACTCGGTCATTGAGCGAAAAGCTCAGAGCATAAGCGTCAACCCTTTGAGCTTTTTGCCGGGCAACTCGGTTATAAAAAGCGAAGCCGAAAAAAGGATCAACAACAGTATGCCTTTCGCGATGATATATCTCGACATCGCCAATTTTAAATCGTTCAACGATCGCTATGGCTTCAAAAGAGGCGATGATATTATAAAAAACACCGCGAGCATATTGATAAAAAGCGTTCAGGACTGTGGCAAGAAGGGCGATTTCGTCGGGCACATAGGCGGGGACGATTTTATAGTGATAACGACCCCTGACGCCTATGTTAAGGTTTCGGAAAAAATAATCGAATTGTTTGACGGTTCAATAAGAAATTATTATGACGAAGAAGACAAAGCAAGAGGCTTTATATTATCGAAAGACAGAAGCGGCGAAGAAAAGACTTTCCCGTTCATGACGATCCAGCTGGCTGTTATTTCCACTGACCAGACAAAGATAACGCACTACGGGGAATTGAGCGAGATCGCATCTGAGCTTAAAAAGGTTGCAAAAAAATGCCCGAACAGCACATACGTGCTCGACAGGAGGAAAGAAAAATAGTTTTATGAAAACTTCCATCGCGCTAGTCACTGTATTGTTGTCGGCACAGTTTTGTATGGCCATAGACAAGGCTAACGTAGACATCCTGTTTTCATCGGATCAGGATTCGTTCGCTCAGACTGCAAAAGGCTTCAAAAATGATTTGCGCGGCAAGACTGCGCTGCAAACGAATGAAATGAGTCTTTCTAAGATGGCCCCGGAAGCGGCGATAGCAAAAATATCCGCTGATTCACCGTCCCTCGTGCTTGCCGTAGGACCCCAGGCCGCGAAGTTGGTTAGGGACGGCATAAAAAATATTCCCGCGGTCTATTGCTGTATTTTTGATCCTGCTGAATATTCCAGCCCCAACATGTCAGGTGCGACCCTGGATATACCGGCCGATCTGAAAGTGTCTGAGATAAAGAGAATATTGCCGAATATAAAAAAGATCGCTATTGTCTATTCGGATAAGACCCATGCCGCATTTAACGAGTTTTCTGCGAGCTGCGCGAAACAGAGATTTGAACTGCTCGGAGGTAAGGCATCATCCGAGGCGGATTTGGCTGATGCATTTAAGTCTGTTACGGGGGCGCCGGATTCTTGTTTTGTCATAATCCCGGACAATATATACACCGGTCAGAGCGTAAAATTTGTTCTGCTGGAAGGTCTTAAGAATAAGTTTCCTGTCGTGGGGCTTTCACCATTTTTCACAAAAGCGGGAGCCCTCATATCATTCGAATGCGATTACGAAGACCACGGCAAGCAGGCGGGCGAGATAGCGATTAGCATCCTTAACGGTGCAAACCCGCAGGAAATAAAACCCGTAAGGCCTAAGAAGATAAGATACACTCTGAATATGATGGTGGCCGAAAAACTGGGGTTGACTATCCCTGATAGCGTCGTGAACGAGGCAAGCGAGGTTTTTAAATAGGAACAATGAAAAGAGCGTTTTTGTCGTTGTCCGGTTTGGCGTTATTTTGTGCGTCCGGTTTCGCCGCTAATGTAGCGGTTGTAATTTCCAATGATGTCCCTGTGTATGTTCAGGCAAGAGATTCTTTTAAAAAACTTCTAGCGGCGAAAGGGGTATCAGCCTCTTTCACTGATTACAATCTAAAAGAAAAACAAATCTCTGATATAGCGTCCCAGGTCGCTTCACAGAAACCCGACGTCGTGTTTGTCCTGGGTAATGCGGCTCTTTCAGGTCTGAAAGATAAGTTGGGCGGTATACCTGTTGTGTTTTGTATGGTGTATGAACAGGAGTTGTCAGCCGGCCCAAACATTACAGGCGTGACCCTTGATATCTCTCCGCAGGCAAAACTGAACGAGATCAGGCATATTCTGCCGGGCACAAAAAAAATCGGTATGCTTTATTCTGATGAACTGTCTAGAATTTTTGATGAGTATAGCAGCGCGGCGGGCAGGGTTGGTGTTGCGGTCAGCGGGCAGAAGGCTAACTCTGAAGGCGAAATGACGGAAGGTTTCAAAAAACTTACAGGTGAGATGGATTGTTTCCTCATCATACCTGACAAAATATATACCCTCCAGATGATCAAGTTTATTCTCCTCGAAAGTTTGAAAAATAAAATACCGGTTATAGGTCTTTCAGCGATGTATACGAAGGCCGGCGCTCTCGCGTCTATAGACTGCAACTACGATGATATCGGCAGACAGGCAGGTGAAATAGCGGTGAGGATATTGAACGGTGAAAAACCAGCCGGTATAAAAGTTGAGCGGCCGAGAAAGGTACAGTTTACGTTGAATTCCGCCGTTGCCCAGAAGCTTGAGACAACGGTTGACCCGGCATTAATGAAGGAAGCGAGCGAGGTTTTCGGCCAATAGGTAACAATGAGAAAGAGAATCCTTATAGCGGATGATGAAATAGATTCATTTCGTTTTATTCAGGATTCTCTGGAAGAATACGGGTACAACGTCGTTTCTGTAGATAATCCCGAAAGCGCTTTAAAGGCTGCCAAACAGAGTTTCTTTGACTTGGTTTTGCTTGATATCAATATGCCCAAGATGAACGGCATTGAGATATTTAAAGAGATCAAAAAGTTCAGTCCGCTTTCTGTTGTAGTAATGATGACGGCAGGTGCGCCGGAAGCATTGGTTGAGGAAGCCGTAAAAGAAGGCACGTTCGCGGTTGTTCGTAAACCGTTCAAGATAGACAGGATGATAGATACCGTGGAAAAGGCGCTCAACACTACGACTATTCTCGTAGTTGATGACCTTTTCACCGACAGGGAAGTCTTGAAAGATCTGTTCGAACAGCGCGGTTTCAAGTGCGCTTCGGCGGAAGACGGATATCAGGCTGTGGAGCTTTTCAAGGCAGGCAAGCCTGACGTGGTCTTGGTCGACATAAAGATGCCGGGCATGGATGGTTTTGAGGTCCTTGAAAAAATAAAACAGATGAGCCCGGGTTCAGATGTCATAATGATGAGCGCTTATCTCAACGAAGGTTACCTCGAAAAAGCTCTCAAACTGGGTGCCTTGACATGTATGTGCAAGCCTCTGAAGATCGACAACATCATAGATGTTGTCGATAAGCTGAAGAAAGAGGCATTAAACAAAGTTGAACATTATAGTGTTTTGTTGGTGGAGGATGACGAGGATTTAAGAGCTACTTTTAAGGACCTTTTGACTTTGAACGGTTATGTCGTGACCTCGTTCGGAACTGGTGCTGCCGCTGTTCTGGACAGCAAAAAGACGTACTATGATTCTGTGATAATGGATCTTAAGCTTCCGGACATGTCTGGCATCGATGTAATACACAAGATCAAAGAGGTTAACCCCGATATCGCGGCTATCCTGATGACCGCTCACGAAAGCCTGGATGCTGCTATAGCGGCCATAAAAGAAAAGGTTTACGATTTTCTGGTAAAACCGGTTAGCCCGGATGTTCTTTTGAAATCACTTCGTAAAGGCATAGAGTCAAGTAAAAAAGAATTTAACAAATAAAGATCGTACCGAGGTTTTATTATGGGAACATCAAAAAGAATCTTGGTTGTAGACGATGAAGAGCACATAAGGTCATTTCTGACAGACCTGTTGGAAAGCAAGGGGTACATGGTTATAACATGTCCCGACACGGATTGCGGTTATAAGAGGGCCGTTAAAACTACTCCAGACCTGATCATACTTGACCTACAGATGCCGCAGATAGGCGGTGTGGAGCTTTGCAGGCTCCTGAGAGCGAACCCTCACACTAAGAACATACCCATCATAATGCTTACCGTGCAGTCATCGGAAACTGATAAGGTCATAGGTCTTGAGATGGGAGCCGATGATTATGTGACCAAACCGTTTAGCTCCAAAGAGCTGGTGGCCAGGGTAAAATCGCTAATGCGCAGGGCGACAAGGGAAGACGAGGTTGAAACTATTAAGGTGGAAGGGCTTGAAATGAACCTGGTTTCAAGGACGGTCATTTTGAACAAAAAAGAGCTCTCGCTACGGCCAAAGGAATTCGATCTCCTGAACATGTTCTTAAAGAAACCAAACGTTGTTCTTAGCCGGGAATACATACTTGAAAGTGTATTCGACTGTAAAGAATTCATCGCCACGCGCACGATAGATACGCACATAAAGAACTTAAGGCATTCCCTGGGCACATGGGGTAAAAAAATAAAGACCGTTTTTGGCAGGGGTTTCAAATTTGTCCCTAAAGACTAAAAAAGATCATGTCAAAAAAATATCCGTGCGTGCGAAAAACAGCGATAACGAGCTGGAGTTGTTCAAACAGGTCAAGTCAGGCAACAAAATAGCGCAGGAATTGATCATTCAAAGATACAAGAATCTGGTAATATCGGTCGCATATAAATATCACAATTGTTTTAGTAGTTTCGATGTGGATGAGCTTATCGCTGAGGGTAACCACGGGTTGTTGGAATCAATAAGCAGGTTTGACCCGGCTAAATCGGCGAAGTTTTCCACTTATGCCTGGTTCTGGATAGTGAAGAATATCCAGGATTACGTGACCTCAAGCCTTGCAATTATAAATATTCCTCAGAAAGTCTTGTCACACATCAAGAAAATCAACTCAGTGATCAACAACGAACTGAAAAGGGGGGAAGCCCCTTCACTTGAGAAAGTGTCAATTAAGGTTGACATGGACCTCGAAAATGTGAGAGAATTACTTGGTAACAAAAAAAATATAACAAACCCGTTGTCTATAGACAGCTATATCAGCCAAAACGACCAGGAAACAACGTATGAAGAGGTTATTTCAGACAAAGAAAGCTCAATAAGAGATTTATTGGAGAAATCTGAAGAAAAAATCGGTTTGAGTACACTCTTTGGACGTTTGTCGCCTGTTGAACAAGAGGTTGTGAAGTGGAGATATGGCTTTGTGGACAACAGGAATCATACCCTAAAGGAAGTTGGGGATAAGCTAAAGCTT
>CAZSIW010000095.1:0-7692 GCA_964606755.1 uncultured Elusimicrobiales bacterium
CGCTATTTGGGTTTTTCTTATCACCGTCAGCGTAAGCTTCGCGGTTTTTTACGGCAGGCTGGACGCCTTCACGAAAGCGCGTTTTGACGCGGCCAAATCCGCCGTTGAGGTATCTCTTTTTCTCTTGGGCATAGTGGCTCTCTGGATGGGAGTGACGAAAATAATCGAGGACTCCGGACTCATACACAAGCTCTCTGGTTTTTTCCGGCCTGTTATAAAGAGGCTTTTCAAAAACGTCCCTGACGACCACCCGGCTATAACTTCTATAACCCTCAACATACTTGCCAACATGTTCGGCCTCGGCAACGCAGCAACGCCTCTCGGCATAAAAGCCATGCAGGATCTGAAAGCACTCGGGAATTCCGGCGACTCTATAACTTTCGAGATGATGCTCTTTGTGGTCCTTAACACCGCGAGCCTTCAGATAATACCTTTTACCATAATCGGCATCCTCTCCAGCTACGGTTCAGCAGACCCGAACTCGATAATAGTGCCTATACTGATTTCGTCTTTCGCGGCCGCCGCTTTCGGCGTTTCACTATTGTTCGTGTTCAGGAGAATATTTAAATGAAGCTTATCTCCTACATCTCACAGTTCATAATACCGGCTTTCATATTATTCGTGGTCATATACGGTTCTTTTAAAAAGGTAAGCGTTTACGATTCTTTTATATCCGGCGCGAAGAGCGCCTTTACTACAGTTCTGGGTATTTTCCCCTACCTGCTTGCGATATTCATAGCCGTAAAAACGTTCCAGGTGTCCGGAGCGTTCGATTTCCTGAAAATCAGTCTCTCGGGAGTTATGGGCTCGCTACATATACCCGTCGAGGCGCTCCAGATAGCTGTCGTAAAACCCCTCTCGGGCAGCGCATCGCTTGGAGTGTTCACGGAGACCGTAAAAAGCACCGGAGCGGACTCCATGGCTTCAAGAATGTCGGCGATAATAATGGGAAGCGCCGAAACTACTTTCTACGTGATCGCGGTCTATCTCGGCGCGGTCAATATAAAAAAGTCGAGATATCTCGTGCCGGTGTGCCTGATAACTGACGTTTTCGGTATAGCCCTGGCAATAACGCTGGCAAAGCTGTTCTTCTAGTGTATTTAAATTAAAATGTGTAGAATTCTCGCCATTACTAATTTCGATTACAAACTTCACAAACCCCTTGTCGACATATTTTTTGAGCTTTCCTCGTGCGGCAAGGTGCCTGAGAACAATACCCCCGGACATCTTGACGGCTGGGGTGTTGGATATTATTCCAATGGCAAGGCAAGGGTCATAAAAAGCGGCGGTTCTATCCGTAAAGAGAAAGCAAGGTTCTACGGCGCCGTTAAAAGAATAGGCAAAACACCCGTGCTTATCCTGCACCTGCGGAAATCAGCGTGGAAACACACCAACGGCAAAGAGAACTCCCACCCGTTTATCGCTAAAAATATCATCTTCTGCCACAACGGTACGATACTCGACTATAAGAAACTCAAACTGAAACACAGACTCTCTAACCCAGGCGCGCTTGACTCTGAGATCTATTTCCATTACTTTATGGATTTTGCCGTGACGGGCGTGGAAAAGGGTTTTAGGGAGTGTGTAAAGACTATTAAAACAAATAACGCCTACACGTCGCTCACCTGTGTATTCTCTGACGGTAAAAAGCTTTATTCCTACAGGGATTTCACTAAACGGGCGGGATACTATACGCTATACGAATCTAAACAAGCGGGTTCGTCATTCATTTCCTCAGAACCTCTAGGCAGCCCCAAGTGGAAACTACTCAAGAAAGGCAAGTTAAAGACAATCAAACCGTAAGAACTAAAGACCATAACATTTGATTTTTAATATTTGAGTTTTTGACTTAGAACAACCCTTCCCTCTTCAAACTGCAGTACTCGCTGCCGGCTATCACTATATGATCTATTAACTCAACATCAACGGTAGCCAGGGCCTTCTTGACGCTTTCGGTCACCTCAAGGTCCTGCCTGCTCGGCTTTACGGAGCCGGAGGGATGGTTGTGGGAGATTATCACGCCGGTCGCGCCGTTGTGCAGGGCGCGCTCGACTATATTTCTCGGATAAACAACAGAGCTGTCGATGGTGCCTTTCTGCAGGGTCTCGGCGGCCACCAGCGAGTTCTTCTTGTTCAGGAACAGCACGTGGAACTGCTCTTCCCTGCACCCTCTCAGTGCGGACAGAAGATAAGACACGGCTCCTTCGGGGTTCGCAACTATATCCAGCTCTTTCAGCGGCTGTTTATGATAAAGCCTTGCTGTGTCTTTTATAAGCTTGAGAAGAAGTGCGCTGTGCTCAGAGATTCCTTTTACCTTAACAAGCCCGCTTATATCGGCGTCTAGAACTCCGCTCAGGGTCTTGTACTTCGCCAGCAGGTCCTTTGCCATGGGTTTTGTGTCTTTTCTGGCGATAGTAAAGCCAAGCAGAAGCTCCAGTATCTCGTAATCCAGCCACCCGTCGATACCGGCGGTTTTGTATTTTTCTTTTAATCTTTTCCTGTGGCCGAGGTAAGTCGGTTTATCTTTCATTCGCTGAAATCCCTGACCTGCGCGCGTCCGGCCTTCTTTACAGAATGCATATTCTTCGCGTCTAACATTTTATTCTTGGCGCGCCTAGACCGTTTTCTTTTCTGCCGCCGGATCTTTTCTATCCTCTGCTGTTCCTCGCTTTTTCTACCGAGCACAAGAGCTTCGATCTTCTCTGTAAGCAGTATTCTGGCAACGTACCTGTTTATGGACTGCTGTCTTTCCCTCTGGCATTTTATTTCAATTCCGGTAGGGATGTGTTTCAGGTATACACAGGTAGAGGTTTTGTTGATATTCTGCCCGCCCTTGCCGGCAGAACGGATAAACTTTTCTATTATATCGCTTTCTTTTATGCCCAGCTTCTGCATCTTTTCAAAAAGGGTATTTTGTTTTAACGGGTTAACTCCGAAATCCCCCTGAGCCTCCGGTTAGACCGCAACACCGCACTTTACAAGTTCTGTTTTAAGATTTCCCGTGCCTTTGAATTGCAGCGCATTTATTCCAGCTTTCCCGGCCGCAACGACATTCGTTTCGATATCATCGATGAACAATATCTCATCGCCCTTACGGCCGCTCTTTTTTATGACCATTCTAAATATTTCAAGGTCGGGTTTTATCATACCCATCTCGTAAGAGAGGTAGAGATCGTCGAACATTTCAAGCATTCCAAACGTTCTTTTCGCGTATTCGAAATGGAGTTTATTGGTGTTCGAAAGAAGCCCTAGCCTGTAGCGCGGCTTAAGCTCTTTAAGTATATTATCGATGCCTGGATGAGGAGTAAATATCTCGCACCAGAGTTTTGAGAACGTTTCGAAAGATATTTTCATATCAAAACGCCGCATAATCTTTTCCGAGAACTCCTCAGGTGATATTTTTCCCAGGTCGAAGAGCTTTTCAAGGTCTGTATCCTTGAAGATATAATCAAATATCCCGGCCTCGCTGTTCCCGGTCGCTTTTGAGAGATTTTCAGAAATCGTGTGGTGGTCAAAATCAAGTATTACCTTGCCGAGATCAAAAACTATGTTCTTAATCATTTTCAAATAAGGTTAGTACTTGTTAATGAAATTTATTATTTCTTTCGTGAGGCGTTTATCCAGCATATTAACGCCGTGGTTGGAATCCGAGCCCTGCAGGAAAACGGCCCTGTCGTTCGAGGTTACCTGTTTATACATGAGGATAGAGCTCTGGTATGAATACGTGTCGTCAGGCGAAGACACTATCGCTATAGGCCTGTTCTTCTTTCCCTTCTCCGGCGCAAAAGCCATGATCGCGTCTTTTGTTTCTATCCCCGCGTAAGAGATGCCGGGTGAAAGAAGGACCAGCGGCCGGATATCCGGGTTTGTGGACGAATAGACTAGCGCTATGTTCGCCCCGAGGCTCGCGCCTATAATGCCGATCTTGTCGATACCCTTCTGCTGTCTGAGGAATTTTACCGCATAGCCGAGGTCGGAGATCATTTTTGCCCATTCCGATCCCTGCATGCCGAACTGGTCGTACTTTATCGTTGACTTGTTCCTGGCATGGATGCTCTGGCCGTGTCCCCTTGCGTCATAGGAAAGAAACCCGTAACCCTGACGTATCAGGCTTCCGGCGAACGCCTGCCACTCTTCCTGGTTGCTGCCAAGGCCGTGCAGAAGTACAAAAGTGCGCCTCGCTCGGCTCGAAGGCTTGCTGTAAAGGCCGACTATCTCCACGCCGTCCTGCGTCGTAAAACTTATTTTTTCGCCGAAACGCTTCTGCTGCTCCGATGAGAAACAAAACTGCGCCAACAGCAGGAGCGCCGCGGTTAAAAAGAATATTTTTTTCATTTAATTTTACACCTCACTGTCTTCATTATCCGAGGGCATGGCCTCATCGGTATTTATGCTCAGCTCTTCGTAACCGTGCCACCAGTTCTTTCTTCTGTCATTATTTACCTTAGAGCCTTCCCGCCTTCTCTCTTTTCTGTATACCCTTTCGATGTCGTTATAGGAATAGAATTTGTTATGCAGGTGTTTCGCGAAAAGTATTTCAGATTTCCCCGTAACCAGCCAGCCGTGTTCGGCAAGGAGTTTATGGAACAGGTTAATGACCTTTTC
Source organism: uncultured Elusimicrobiales bacterium (assembly GCA_964606755.1). GTDB lineage: Bacteria > Elusimicrobiota > Endomicrobiia > Endomicrobiales > CAZSIW01 > CAZSIW01. The sequence goes on from CAZSIW010000095.1 coordinate 4,606, forward strand.
CTTTGCCTTGAGCGTAAAATATATTATCACGTTGCGGCAAAACACCATATCGTAGTCGTAGCCGATGGGCTCATCGCTCAGGAAGTTGTTCCGCTGGAATGTCACGTGGGACATTATCTTGTTATCCAGCTTGTACAATTTTTTTCCATCCACAACGACCGTTTTGAAATATTTCAGGACGTATTCCGGCGGGGTATCGCTCATCGAGAGGAGGTCATAAAGCCCCGCTTTCGCCCTGACGAGCGAAAGCTCGTCTATATCGGAGGCTATCACTTTGAACGTCATTTTCGTGCCTTTCGTCAGCTCGGTCAGAAGGATAGCTATCGAATAGGGTTCTTCCCCGCTCGCGCACCCGCTTGACCAGACATAGATAACGCCACTGTTTTCAGCCTTCTTTTCTTCAATGAGCTTCGGCAGCACATCTGACTTCAGGAAGCTCCAGAGCTCTGAGTCCCTGAAAAATTTTGTCACGTTTACGGTCAACGCGTTGAACAGGTCCCTGATCTCCTGCAGGTTTCCCTCCAGGAACTTGATGTAAGAAAAGTAGTCGTCTCTTTGTAATCCGTTGGCGAGCAGCCGGGAATTTATCCTTCGCTTAATATATTCCTGGCTGTATTGTCTGCAATCGAGGTTTGTGGCCTCAAATATTATATCGAGCAGTTTGTTGAAAAAGTGCAGCTCTGTATTTCCTTCCATAAGCGACAGACTATTTTTCCTTGCCCTGAAGTATAGGGTCCACCTTCTGGACAATTTTGTCGAAACCCTCTTTTGTGCCTATTTTCTGGTTTATCATGAGGTCTATCTGAGGATAAATGTCGCGGTCCCACATCTCGCGCCACTTGGGGTGAAACGGATTATAAATAGCATATTTTACCGCTTCATTGAGGCATTTCTTGTTTAAGGGAGGCTCTGTGTTCCCCGCCCAATGAGCCCCTTCCGCGATCTTCTGGTTCGCGGGCTGCGCCAGGCCTGAATCGGCTAGCATGATCTGCCCCTGTTCTCCCGCGAGGCATTTCACCACTTCCCATGCCTCATCGGGGTATTTCGTGGTCTTCATTATACAGTATCCTGACCCGCCTGTGCCGAAACCTCTCTGACCTTTCGGCCCCTTCGGCGACATGACAATATCCCATTTAAACCTGTCACCTATCAGCCTTCTCATGTTCGGCGTTTCCCAGACACCTGACTGGAACATCGCCAGTTTCTCCATGGAGAACAGCTGGTTTATGCTCATCCCCATGTTGACCAGGGCTCCGGACTGCGGCGACACGTAATATTTGTAAGACAGGTCGAGGAAGAACTGCATCCCGTCTATGGCGGGCTGTTCGTTCATCAGGCATTTCGTCGGGTTGCGCACGTCGTCCACGAACCGCCCGCCGAAAGAGTACATGAAGTTGTGTATCGACCAGCCCCAGAAACCGTATCTTTTTACTTTTTTCGAGTTAAAACCCGCTTCGTCCGGGCGTTTTCCGTTCTCATCCAGCGTAAGCTTTGTGGCAGTATCCAGGAATGCCTTCATGTCCCAGTCGTCTTTGGGAAGCGCCACTTTTTCTTTTTCGAAGAGGGACTTGTTGTAGAATATAACACCGAAAGGCGCCACGTCTCTGGGGATACAATATATCTTGCCGTCACGGGTGAACCTGTCCACGATCTGAGGAAAAAAATCTTTTATATGGAAGTCCTTGTCTTTGTTGAGATAGGGCGTGAGGTCAAGCAGGGCGTCTTTGTTAAAAAATGTAACGAAGATATCGACATCTGAAAATATTATGTCGGGCGGATTTCCGCCGGCGATCTCTGTAAGGACCTTATCCGTGTAAGAACCGGGTATGTGCTGGAGCACCACTTCAATCCCGGGGTGAGTCTTCTGCCATTGTTCGACAGTCTTTGTTATGATTTCCTTCTCTTCTATTGCTCCCCAGAATGCGACCCTGACCTTAGGTTTGTTATTCGTTTGTGTCTGTTCGGCTTTTTTCCCGCATCCGGCAACACCGTACATGAGCGCCGCGGCTACCAACAACGTAAAGATTTTTCTAAACATTTAATTTGTCCTCTCTAAAATAATATTTTTAAAACCACTTAAAAGGAACGATTTTCTTGTCATTCCCCGGCTTGCCTGCCCGCCAGTTTTGTGGAGGGACCGGGGAATCCATTAATATGATGGATCCCCGATAGAAACATTCGGGGATGACATAGTTGAAATGTTTTCAGCTATGTCATTTTATGCCGCTCAAAGCTATGCCTTCAGTGATATATCTCTGGTTGAATATGAAAACGAGAAGCGCCGGCACAAGAACTATCACCGAGCCCGCCATGAGGTAAGTCCAGTTGGTGGTATAAATATCCTGGAAGTAAGAAAGCCCGATGGGCAGGGTTTTCATCTTTTCGCTTGAGGTAACGATCAAAGGCCACACGAAACTCTGCCAGTTGGCAAGGAACGTGAAAGTGGCGAGGGTAGCTATAGCAGGTTTTGAGAGCGGAAGTATTATCTGCCAGTATATACGCCAAAGGCTGCACCCGTCTATCTTTGCGGCGTCCTCGAGCTCGGAAGGCAGCGTCATAAAAAACTGCCTGAGCATGAACGTCCCGTACGCGGTAAATATCGAGGGAAGTATCAGCGCCTTGAAAGTGTCGAGCCAGTTGAACATCTTTAGAAGTATGAACACCGGTATCATCGTCACCATCCCGGGTATCATCATGGTCGCGAGGTAAGCGAAGAAAAGTTTGTCGCGGCCCGGGAACTTGAGCCTCGAGAAAGCGTACGCGGCCATGGAGCTTGTGACTACCTGCCCTATCGTGACGCACACCGCCACAAAAATGCTGTTTATATAGAACTTTCCGAAAGGTATCGCGTTCCACGCTTCTATATAATTTTTGAACACGAACGGTTTCGGCCACATCTGTATGGAGGCTGTAAATATCTGGGAGGATTCCTTGAGAGAGGTCGACAACATCCACAGGAACGGCACGAGCATCGTCAAGCCGAAAGTTATGAGGACGGTATATGTAACTGACATCCTCATCAAGTCTCTGATCCTTTTGATCTGGTGCAACGTCATCTTAAACCCCTTTAAGAACGTATCTAGTCGT
>CAZSIW010000096.1:0-7687 GCA_964606755.1 uncultured Elusimicrobiales bacterium
CGAATAGGTCTTTTTTACCAAGTTTCGAAAAGGGTAGATGCCGTACGACACGCTTACGAAATCGTGATCGGTCGGGATAACCACATCGAGGCCGGCCTTCTTTGCCTTGTCTATTACGTCTTTAAGGGTGTACGTCCGGTCTTCGCTGTAATTGGTATGGATGTGCATTACGCAGGAGAGTTGTTTGTATTGCTGGCCCGCGCATAGAGATGAGAAGAAGAGACAGGAAATGGCAGACAGGAGGAGCGTTCTATTCAGATAATATTTTGTCATATACTTTTTCTAGGAGATATATCATTCTTTCGGTACTGAAGCGCGGGTATCCGTCCACCGGTTCCGTCACGAACTCCGAGCCGGCCCTGCCCATTTTTTCCCTCATCTGGGGAGACTGTATCATCGTCAATATTGCGTTAGCCAGCAGAGGCGGGTTTTTCGGCGCGACAAGCAGGCCTGTGACGTTCTCTTTCATGGCGTCCGGTATGCCCTGCACGCGCGTCGCTATGACTGGGAGTCCGACGGATTCAGCCTGAACTATCGTTTTGCCCATCCCCTCATTGACGGACGGCTGGACGTATATGTCCATTATCGACATTATGTCCGTGACATCCTCTCTCATCCCAGCGAAGACCACGCAGTCTTCGAGCCCGTTCTCCGAAACTATTTTTTCAATCATCTCTCTTTCTTTTCCATCGCCGACTATCAGGAAAATGACGGGATAATCGAACTCCCTATCCTTGAGCTCTACCGCCGCCTCCACAAAATATCGCACACCCTTGACCGGCTCCAGGCGCGCGACCGTGCCCACTATGAGGGCGTCGTCGGATATGCCCAGCTCGCTGCGCAGTTTTTCTTTGACATCCTCTTTCGGTTGGAACACGTCAACGGCGCTGTGGATCACTTCCCACTGGCCCTGCCGACCCACTCCGAGTTTCAAAGACTCGTCTCTTTCGCCGTTGGTAAGCGCTATCAATTTGTGCGTTATGAGCGCGGTCACGCGCTCAAGAAAAAGATATATATTTGTTTTTAACTCGCTGAACTCGTAGCCGTAGAACACGTGTCCGTGAGGAGTGTGGATTATTTTCGTTACCCGTGACCCGTTACCCGTGACCCGCAGCAAAAAGTTGTAGACCCAGGCCGACCACCTGCCGAGAAATCCGCCTTTTGAGGAATGGGTGTGGACGATATCCGGCTTTTCCCCAAACATTATCAAGACGAGTTTTAGAAGCGTCACCGCGTCATTGACGGGCGAGATGCTCCTGACCATCGACGGAACGTTGATAACTGGCACGTTTATGGACAAAGCTGGCAGAGCTGTCGTACCATAGACCAGCACCGATTTATATTTAGGGCCGCTGAATTTCCTACACGTGATAATAACGTTTTCCGCGGAACCGCCCTTGTCGAGCCTCGTGATAATGTGCAGGATATTAGTTGTCATTTCATATATTTATCGGAATCAAACACCAAAATTAATGTGTCACCATTGACGAGTTATTCTGCCAGCCAAAACTTCTAAAGGCGGAAATCACAATTTTGATCTCTACTGTTTAGTTGAGTTTTCTAAAATAATCCTTCCGCGAATTCCTTGACGTTGTTGCGGCCGTGCGTTTTTACCCAATACAGCGCCTGGTCGGCGGCTGACACGATGTCTTTCACGGAGACCCCGTCCGCGGCATAATGGCTTACGCCAACGCTAACCGTCACTTTCAAACTGAGATCTCCTATGGCGAACTCCTTGTGTGACACACGCTCCCTGACCGCCTCAGCGATCTTTATGGCATCCTTCGGATTGGTCAGGGGGAGCAAAACTATAAATTCCTCGCCGCCGTACCTTCCGGCCAGGGCTTCAGGAGGGGTCGATTCGATTATGCGGCCCGCGACCGAACGCAGGACTTCGTCGCCCACCGGATGGCCGTGAGTATCGTTGACCTTCTTAAAAAAATCTATATCTATCATAAGCACTGAAAACACGGAGGTGTACCTTTTCGCGCGCTGGATCTCTATCTGGAACCTCTGAAGAAAATAACGTCTGAGGTACAACCCTGTCAGACCATCGACGCGGGACCGCTCCTGCACCTCGCTAAACAGCCTCGTGCGCCGAAGTCCCAGCGCTATCTGGGGGATAAAGATCTCTCCCTCTTCTAGGTATCTCAAGGCCGTCTCGGGCTCGGTGGTTAGGATGATACCGGCAAGTAGATCCTCCTCGAGCCTGACGGGCCAGAAAACCACGGACTCATCTACCAGCCAGTTCGGGGCCGGAAGAAGCCGGAACCTTTTGCCCATGAAAAGCGGCTCGTGATGCTTAAGGTATTCGAGCCACTTGTCGGTGTACTGGGCCTGGGAAAAACACAGGGGTTCCCAATCGTTCTTCAGCCTTGAAAAAACCGCCATAGATTTGACCCCGGGCCTGCTCATAAGAACACGCTGGAGATTCTCCACCACATCTTTTATGTCCATGTGCTCGACAAGTTCTCTGCCGAGAATATATAATCGGTTGATACCCTCTATCTGTTTCTCAAGCTTTTCCTTGTCAGCCTCAAGCTTCTCTACTATCGGATGAAGCTGCTCGATCCTCTTGAGACGCGGTTTTCTCCATTTCCTGAAGTTTTCCTGACCCCAGCGTCTGAACCAGCTGAAATAGAACGGTATTATGACAGTCGCCACCAGGAACGTAACCAGTCCAAGGGTTATAGGCCAGCGGCCGAGAGGCATCGTGCCCAGAAGAAGCAGCAGGCCTATGCTGTTTATCACCAGGACCGAACCCGGCACCCTCGAAGCGTAGTAGAGGCTCAAAAGAACGAGGAAATATATAAGTATCAGGCGGGCGCTGACGTCGTTGAAATAGAAATAAATTATCACGAAACCGGTTATCATGCCGGCTATGTTGAGATAGCTTAATATTTTTTTTCTTATCAGCCTGAGTATATTCTTCATTACACGACCTCAGTCCTGTTCCTGCCGCCGCTTTTTGCCTTATAGAGCATCTTATCGGACGAATCCAGCAGTTCGTCCTCATTGGTTATCTTTTCGTTCATGCCGGCGGCGCCGATGCTGACCGTCACCTGGGACTGGACGGGCTGAAAACTCTCCACCGGCAGATAGAACCTCTCCGCGGCGATGTCTTTCCTGATATTATCAAGTATCCTGAAAGCCTCATGTATGTCCGTCTGCAGCATTATCACCGCGAATTCCTCTCCGCCGTAGCGGCAGATGAGATCCGTCTCCCTAAAAGAGTTCTGCAGGATGTTCGCCAGCTGCCGCTGGACCGCATCGCCCGCAGCGTGCCCGTAGCTGTCGTTAAATTTTTTAAAGAAGTCCACATCGAATATTGCCACGCTCAACGCCAGATTGTGGCTCTTCGAACGCAGCACCTCTTCCTTGAGCCTTTCCTTGAAATAGCTCTGTACGAAAAGGCCGGTGAGGCCATCCGTAATAGCCAGGGCCTGCGTCTGTTCATAGAGCTTCGAGTTGTTGAGGGCGAGAGAGGTTATGCCGCCCAGCAGCGAAAGCAGCCGCAGGTCGCTTTCGTCAAAGAAACTGCACTCCGTGGCCTCGCCGCGAAGCATTCCCCAGTACTTGTCCCCGATTTCGAGCGGCACTGCGATCAGGGAAGAGAACCTGGACTTCTTAAGGAAGAACCTGTTGTCATCCCTGGCGTTCGTAATAATTACAGGCAGCCTTGTATCTTTCAGATATTTCGAGATCATGTCTCCAGAGTGCGCGCCCTTTCTGCAGAGCCAGCTGCCCTTCCCGATAAATTTCTTCGCGAGCTCGGTGACCAGGGGAACGATCTTTTCTTCCTGCAGGGTTGAGCCGAGGATCTGCACCATTCCCCCCAGCAGCTGGTAGTTCGCTATCTGCTGCCTGAGGTTGTCGCAATGCCGCTTCGTTTCTTCCGACCTGCTCTCGAGCAGGGATATCTTAGTGTTTATGACGTCCTCGTCTTCTTTTATCCGGTTGACCTCTCGGACGTAAGTCTTCTGGTAATTCTGCAGGAGCAGGAACAGGCCCCAGAGCCACACCACTTCCGAGAAGAACGCCAGCTTGAGCCACGCCTCGGGTATGAGCGCCACGCCCAGGATACCTACGATAGTAACGGTACCGAGCAGGATGCCGCTATACATCTCCCCGGAGAAAAAATACAGCCCCATTATTATCATCCCGCTTAAGGGAAATATGTAAGGCCTTTCCGATCTTGTCTTGATGAAGAAATAAAGCCACAGGACAAAACACAAAAACGACACCGCCGGCACGGCCACGGTGGATATTATTTCCTTGGTAACACGTTTTTTTATCTCAACGTTCTCTTTCACTCTTCGCTTTCCTCTTGCCTGTTCTGTCTTCTCTTTGAGATGAACCTTTTCATGACTGCGCTCTCTACTTCGTTTTTGGTTTTGTTGTCCAGCAACACGACCTGCTCTTTCCAGGCGCCGTTTTCGTTGTACCCGGGCCAGGAGACCCTGCTCCTTCCGTCGCTCTCAAAGATGCTGAGCTGCACTGAAAGCGTGTCGTAAAAAGAGACCCATACAAACGCTTTCAGCTCACCTTTATCATAAAACCTTTTTACATCCCGCACATCGAACTGAACGCTCCGCGCCTTAAAAGACCTTGAAACTCTGCCCTTAAGAATGCTGTCCTTTATGTCCTCTAAGGCTTCCCTGTTGGTTATCACGACGACCGGATAATCTTTGCCGGCTCTGGACAGATATGACGGCATTTTCAATAACGAGCTGTTAGAGACTCTCAATATACTGACATCGCATATTCTGAAAAGCCCGTTGAGCGTTACCTCATAACTGGGCCCGAAGAAATCGCCCGAGGAGTTTTTTGGCTCCAGGCCGGTCACGACTAGTTCCGAAGCGCGGGCCGTGCCTAAAAACAGGCAAAGAACGGGTAAAACTATGAACAACGACATGTTTCTTCTGCTATTCAAATTTGTATCCGTTGCCCTTAAAAACGTTCAGGCACGCGTCAACTACTTTTGGATCGTAGAGTATCCCCCTGTTCCGCTCTACTTCTTCAAGGGCTTTTTTTATGCCCATGCCGGACCTGTAGGGACGAAACGATGACATAGCCTCTACAACATCGGCAACGCTCAGTATCTTGGCCTCCAGAAGTATGTCGTCGCCTTTGAGCCCGCCTGGATAGCCGGAACCGTTTAACCTTTCGTGATGCTGAAGCACTATCTGAGCTATCGGGTACGGAAACTCTATCACCCGCAGTATATCATAACTGGCCTGGGGATGGATCTTTATGAGGCTGAACTCAACGTCGCTCAGGAGGCTCGGCTTGCTCAATATTTCGGTCGGCACATAGATCTTGCCAATGTCGTGTATTATTGAAGCTATGCAGATACTGTTTATCTTCTCCTCGGACAGGTTCATCTCTAAGGAAATATCGCCCGCCAGCTTTGCCACTCTTCGCTGGTGCCCGGCTGTGTAGGGGTCTTTGACCTCGATAATCCTGACCATTATCTTGATGATGGATTCGAAAGCTTTCTGGAGCTTGTCACAGCTGTCCCTCATACTCTTTTCCGAGACCTTCCTAACGGAGATATCTTTTATGACGCCGATCACGGCTTTTGGTTTTTTCTGGTGGTCCCGTATAAGAGCCGTGCTTATCTCACCCGCGAACACAGAACCGTCCACCCGGACGAAGCTGCATTCAAGCTCCCTCTGCATATTTTTGCTGGCTGTATTTTTATAACACTTCAGTATATTCTTTGCATCCGGCACCAACACCAGCTCAGGCACAGTTTTGCCCAGCAGCTGCCTCTCTCTTTTTGCCCCGAACAGGCTCATGGCGTGCCTGGAAACAAATACGAGCTTCCCATCGAGGTCGGCCACTATTATCCCGTCCGGGCACGTGTCGACAAGAGCCTTGTATTTTTCTTCCCCCGACAACCTGTTGATACCCGAAAGGCCCGCCCCGCGCTCCTCCGGATCACCGCTCAGGAAATCAAGAGACATAGCCCCGGTTTTCTTCGGCATATTTTTTTTCTTCATTTGAGTATCCCTGCTAATTTAATATTAAGCACCATATTACGTTAATCTTCAATTTTCTTAATTTCTTCATACGGGCAGACTGCAAATGAAAGCGCTGCCCTTATCCAGCTCGCTTTCGACTTTTATAGATCCGCCGTGCGTCTCTATGACCATCTTGCAGAAAGTCAGACCAAGCCCCACCCCGGTCCTGAGGTGGGCCTGTTTTCTTTTCACCTGCACAAATTTCTCGAATATCTTGTCCTTGTATTCCTCGGGTATCCCCATGCCATCATCGGAGACGCTCAGCAGCACAAAACCGTCCTTTTTTTTCAGGTCCAGCACGATCTTGCCGCCGCTGGAAGTGTGATGCAGGGCGTTGGTTATAAGGTTGTTGAGCACACGTTCTATAAGTATCTTATCCACATCGGCCGACAGCGCGTCGGCCCCCGGTGAAAGAGTTATGGTTTTTCCTTCCTTCTTCGCCAGAGCATCGAACTGGCTCTGCCTTTCCGCGAGGATGTCCTTAAGCTCGACTTTCTCTTTCCTTAGTTCGAGTTTCCCTTCCTCCATCTTCGCCACGTCAAGCAGGTTCTGTATCATGACGAGAAGGTTCTCGCTTGATTTTTTCGATATGTTTACGACCTTTTTCTGGTCATCGTTCAGGTCGCCCATCATCCCAGACTCAAGATATTCGAGCCCTCCCATGATCCCGCTCAAAGGGCCCTTGAGGTCATGTATTATCATCTTGATGAGGTCCTGCCTGAGATCTTCCAGTTCCCTCAGCGAGACGGCCATCTTCTCGAAATCGCCTGCCAGTTCCTGTATCTCATCGCCAGTGTTGATCTCGAACTTGATGTCGAGCTTTCCCCTGCTTATCTGCGCGGCCCCGCTCCTCAGCTGCTCTACCGGCCCGACTATACGTCTTACGAACCTGTAGCCGAGAAACCAGAAAAGAAGCACCCAGACGACGGTCCAGCCGAACACGCTTTTATACATCGTCGAGATCGGCCTGTACACTTCCCTGTACGGAGCCTGTGTGACCACCGCCCAGCCCAGCTTAGGGACGGTGCAATACAGCGACACCACTTTCTGGCCGTCCTCGCCCTCATACTGGCGCCAGGTGTCGGGCGCGATCTTTTTGCCGTCCATAAAATCTTTCACGACCGGAAGGCCGCTGAAATTTGAATGCGCAAAAACCCGCTCAGTGTCCTTGTGGGCAAGCAGGTCACCGTTCTTATCCACGACAAAGGCGCTTCCCGTCTCAGCTATCCTGATCTCGCTGACCCAGAGCCATACGGGTGCCAGGTCGAACTTCGCGGATAGTACGTAGCCGGGTTTCTGGCAAGGCACGGAGAAAACAATGAACGGGTTTCTCTGGTTCGAAAAACTTACCCTGCTTATATAGTTCCTGCCCCTTTTCGCCTCGCTGAACTCTTCCCTGCCCGCCCTCTTGAGCAGGTCGTTCGCCCTCCCGGTCTTCCTGAACTTCCAGAGCTCTCTCCCGTTCGGGTCTATGAGGGATATCTCGTAGAAAGCTTTCCCTCGTTCAAGAACGTTCTTCGCCGCGAGCGCCTGTTTTTGAACAGGCAGGCCGGTAATGGTTTTGTTTTGGACAAGCAGGTTCTGGTGGTTTTCCACCTGGCTGTTTATCCTTTCCGCTATCCTGTTCAACAGCTCGTACTGTTGATTAAACAGCAATGTGT
>CAZSIW010000097.1:0-3320 GCA_964606755.1 uncultured Elusimicrobiales bacterium
CGGAGATGGTGATGCCGGGAGACAACGTGGCATTGGAAGTTGAGCTGATAACGCCGATAGCGATGGAGAAGCAGCTGAGGTTCGCGATAAGAGAAGGCGGCCACACAGTCGGCGCCGGAGTTGTAACAGAAATAATCGAATAATTCAGGGATAAGCGCTAAGGGATAATGGATAAGTAACCCCATACACCTTAAATCTTTGACCTTCTAAGAGGAAAAGATGTCAACAGAGAAAGTAATTACAACACAAAGGTTGCGTATCAGGTTGCGTTCTTATGATCATAAGATGCTAGATGATTCTTTGGCGAAGATTGTTGAGACGGCCAGAAGGACAGGAGCCAGTATATCGGGCCCGGTACTTCTTCCCACTGATTTCAAAAAGTATACCATCCAGCGCTCCGTGCATGCGGACAAAAAGTCACGCGAACAGTTCGAGATGCGTATACACAAAAGACTGGTGGATATACTTGAGCCGTCACAGAAAACGGTCGAAGAACTCATGAAGCTTGATTTGCCGGCCGGTGTTGATATTGAAATAAAGATGTAAAATTCCGTATATCGCAGATCGTATATAGTATATCGCGAACAGCGAAATACGGAATACGGAATACGACATACGATATACGAAATACGAGGTTATAATGTTAAAGTCTATATTAGGATCAAAAGTAGGAATGACTCAGATTTTCAATGAAGCCGGGAATATTGTTCCCGTCACCGTGGTGTCGGCCGGCCCTTGTGTGGTTACTGATATTTGCACAAAGGAAAAGAACGGCTACACCGCCGTTCAGCTGGGATTCGGTGAGGTCAAGGAAAAATCCCTGAACAAATCAGAGATAGGCAACTTTAAAAAGAAAAATGTTCCCTCGAAAAAATATCTGCTTGAGTTCAGGTTGAACGATGTTTCAGGTTTTCAGATAGGCCAGGAAATAAAAGCGGATGTTTTTCAGGCGGGCGATTTTGTCGATGTAACGGGTGTTACGCTCGGCAAGGGTTTTGCCGGCGGAGTGAAACGCCACGGTTTCCGGGGCGGGCCTTCCACCCACGGACAATCAGACAGGCAGAGAGCACCGGGAAGCAGCGGCGCGCAGGGTTTCCAGAGAGTTATAAAGGGCATGAGAGGGGCCGGTCATATGGGCAATGTATCCGTGACCACCCAGAAATTAAAGATAGTCAGTATAGACCTCGCGAATAACATGATCCTTATAAGAGGTTGTGTGCCCGGGCCGAAAAAGAACATTCTGGTAATTAACAAAACAGTGAAAAAAATAAAAATACCGCAGATACAGGCGTCTAAGAAAACAGCAAAGGCAAAAGAAGCTCCCAAAAAAGAAGAAAAGAAAAAATAATATACTGTTCATTAGTTCACGGGTTCACAAGTTCATTGGTCTTAATGAACTAATAAACTGATAAACTAATGAATCAATGAATTGGAGTTAACATGGAAGTTTCAGTCTACAATATCGCAGGAAAAGAAACAGGAAAGATCAGTCTGCCTAAAATTTTTGAAACAAAGGCAAAGGCAGAATTGTTACATGAGATTGTTATAAGTTTTCTTGCCAATCAGAGGGCCGGCACGCATTCGACCCTGACAAGAGGAGAAGTCACAGGTGGCGGAGCAAAGCCATGGAAACAGAAAGGCACCGGAAGAGCGAGATCGGGTTCTATCCGTTCTCCACTTTGGAGAAAGGGCGGTATAATATTCGGACCGAAACCGAGAAATTATTACAGCAGTATGAGCCAGAAGAAAAAACAGGTCGCGCTTGCCATGGCGTTGAACGAAAAAGTTGCGGCAAACGACCTAATAGTTGTAGAAGACATAACAGTGAACGAAGCAAAGACCAAGAACGTCGCCAATATCCTGAAGTCTTTGAAGATCGAAAAGGGTGAAAAAATACTTCTTGTTGCGGACGTAATATCGGACAAGCTGAAAATCGCCGGTAAGAACATAGGCGGCCTTGTTCTTGAAAGAATAAACAGTTTTAACGCGTACCAGGTTTTGTGGGCGGATAAGATGATAGTCACTTCAAAAGGTATCGCGGAAATAGATTCTCTGAGAAGCGTGAAGTAAAAAGGCAATAACAAAATTTGGATTCGGTACTGGAGTCAATAATGGATATCAGACAGATAATAAAAAAACCGGTCGTAACAGAAAAAGCGACGATGTTGAGAGAAAAAGAGAACAAGTACATTTTTATGGTCGACAAAAACGCCAATAAAACTGTAATTAAAGAAGCGATAGAAAAACTATTCAAGGTCAAGGTCAAAGACGTTCACACGCTCATCCTTCCGGGCAAGCTGCGCAGGATGGGAGCGCACTCCGGTTACAGAAGTGATTGGAAAAAAGCCATAGTGAAGATCGAAAAAGGCCAGGAAATAAAGATGATAGAGGAAGTTTAACCCAGGAGCAGGGGTTAAGTGCTAAGGGTGTGAACAACACACTCCGGGCATACTAAAAATATGGGCGAATCCGCCCGATAAAAGGATAGGAAAATAAAATGCCGATAAAAACGTTTAAACCGTATACGCCAGTCAGAAGATTTATCACCGTTGAAGATTTTTCGGATGTTACCACAAACAAGCCCGAGAAATCCCTGATCGTTCCTTTGAGAAAAAAAGGCGGACGCAACAATACTGGCCGTCTTTGCGTAAGACACCAGGGTGGCGGACACAAACAGTTTTACAGGATGGTGGATTTTAAGAGAGAGAAACACAATATGCCAGCCACGGTTTTAACGATCGAATATGACCCGGTGAGATCTTCAAGGATAGCGCTGGTGCAGTATGAAGACGGTGAAAAAAGATATATAATTCAGCCTCTTGGATTGAAAGTTGGTGATGTGATCATGTCCGGGCCGGATGTAGAAGTGAAGGTTGGCAACGCACTGCCGCTTACCAGCATCCCTTCCGGCACGTTTGTACATAATGTAGAGCTGATCCCGGGGATGGGTGCAAAGATGGCCCGTTCGGCCGGTTCAAGCGCGCAAATCATGGCAAAGGAAGGCAAGTACGCTCAGCTGAGAATGCCGTCGAGCGAAATAAGGCTCGTAAGGATCGATTGTTACGCCACTGTCGGGCAGGTCGGGAACCTTGACCACGAGAATGTGTCGCTGGGGTCGGCTGGAAGAAGCCGTCATATGGGCATAAGGCCCACCGTCCGCGGCACGGCAATGAACGCCGTAGACCATCCGCATGGCGGAGGAAGAGGCAGGTCAAAGGGAAACAACCAGCCCAGGAGCCCTTGGAACCAGCCCGCGAAAGGGTACAAGACGAGAAGCAAAAAGAAAAGCTGGGACTTCATGATAATAAAAAGAAGGAACA
>CAZSIW010000097.1:3330-7665 GCA_964606755.1 uncultured Elusimicrobiales bacterium
TTGTTTAGTAGCTGAATATCTAAATCCATAACTAACAAATGTTGTAAAATAAAATTGATTGCAAGTTTGAGATTTTAAATTTGATCCCGAGAGGGACAATGGAGTGAGGATAAAATGAGCAGGTCAACAAAAAAAGGGCCGTATATTGATGAAAAACTGCACCTGAAAATACAGAAGATGAATCAGACTGGCGACAAAAAGGTCATCAAGACGTGGGCGAGAGCATCAATGATTGCGCCTGATTTTGTCGGGCACACGATAGCTATTCACAATGGTAGGAAATTCCTGCCCATATATATAACAGAGCAGATGGTAGGGCATAAGCTGGGAGAGTTTGCGCCGACAAGGTTCTTTAGGGGCCACGGAGAAGCGCATACAAAGGAAGCGACGGCGTTAACATAATTTCAGGGATTAGATAGAAGAGAATAGAGACTAGAAAAAAGGATAAATCAATGGAAGCTAAAGCGATAGCAAAATTTTCAAGATGCGCACCAAGAAAAGTAAATCAGGTTTGCAGCGTCATCCGCAACAAATCTGTAGCAAAAGCATTTGATATTCTTGAGTTTACCCAGAAATCAGCGACCCCTTTGATAAAAAAAGTGCTTAAGAGCGCTGTCGCAAATGCGGGACGTATTAAGAATATGGACGGGATAAAAGTGAAACAAGCCTGGGTGGGACAGGGACCAGCGCTCAAGAGAATGCGCCCGGGACCTATGGGCCGCGGGATGCCTTACAAGCGAAAAACCTGTCATTTGACGATAGTTGTCGGTGACTGATATATAAACAAAATTTCAAATTTGAAATTTGATCCCGCAGGGGCGGGACGAACGGAGTGAGGAAAAAATGGGTCATAAAATACATCCAAAAAGCGTTAGATTAGGCTATATCCGGGATTGGGATTCTAAGTGGTTTAATCTTAAAGAGATGCCGAATTTTATCGAAGAAGATTTTAGGATACGCCGTTATCTTAAAGAAAAACTGCAGATGTCCGCGGTTTCCAGGATCGGAATAGAGCGTGCGGGCAAGTATCTTAGGGTCAACATATTTACGGCGAGGCCAGGTATAGTAATAGGCAAGGGCGGACAGGGGATAGAACAGATCCAGAAGGATATAGAAGCTATCGCAGAAAGAAAGACGTTCGTTAATGTGATGGAAATAAAGAACCCTGAACTGGACGCGCAGCTTGTTTCGGAAGGCGTGGCGATCCAGCTCGAAAAACAGGTGTCTTTCCGCCGGGCGATGAAAAGAGCTATGGAAAAGACAATGGCATCGGGCGCGCAGGGCATAAAGATCATGGCTGCCGGCAGGCTCGGCGGCGCGGAAATAGCAAGAACCGAATGGATGAAGGAAGGAAGAGTTCCGCTGCAGACTTTCAGGGCTGACATAGATTATGGATTTTCTGAAGCCAACACAACGATGGGTAATATTGGTGTGAAGGTGTGGATATTTAAGAAAGAACTGTTTATAAAAAACGCAAAAGAGCTTTTAGAAGAAGCAAAGGTCGTAAAAGCCGATGAGCTCGAGAAAGCCGTTGTGAAAGATGCTGTGAAGTCTGTTGAAGAATTCAAGAATGGACCCGAAACAGCAAAAGAATAATGGGAAGGTATATAATCTATGTTAATGCCTAAGAGAGTCAAATACAGAAAATCGCAGAGAGGTAGGATGAAGGGCAAAGCAAAGGGCGGATTCACAGTTGCTTTCGGCCAGTATGGGTTACAGGCTCTTGAACCGGATTGGATCACAAGCGCACAGATAGAATCGGCGAGAATGGCCTTGACAAAGTATATCAAGAAGGGCGGGAAGCTCTGGGTAAGAATATTTCCCGACAAGCCCGTATCAAAAAAACCGGCAGAAACGAGAATGGGTAAAGGTAAGGGCGCCCCGGAGTTTTGGGTGGCGGTTGTAAAGCCGGGTAGAATAATGTTCGAGCTGGAAGGTGTTGATGAAAAAACGGCCAAAGAGGCCATGACACGCGCAGCGCACAAACTCCCGATAGCGACACAGTTCATACAGAGACACGAATTCTAGAGTTGAGCGGCGATCTAAAGGAAAGTATAGAGGATAGAATGAAAAATAAAGCGTGGGTAGAATTTAAGAATATGTCGGTCGTAGAACTGGAGTCCAAGCTTAAAGAAAATGAGGATGAGCTTTTTAGCTTAAAGTTCAAACATACTTCGACTCCGTTAAAGAATCCTCTGATAATAAGAAATTTAAGACGGACCGTGGCAAAGATAAAAACGCTTCTGGAAATGAAGCGGTCTGAAAGTAAATAGAAGATAAATATTCCCGTGCAACCATTCTAGGGGTTGACCGCAAAATCTTTCGGTGGGCAAGACGGGCAAGAGGTAAGACATGGAACGCAACAAGAGAAAGGTCGTATCAGGTGTCGTAATAAAGGATAAGATGGAAAAGACCCGCGTGGTGGAATCGGTACAGGTTTTTCGTCATGCCAAGTATGCGAAAGTGATGAGAAGGCGCAAGAAATTCTACGCGCACGATGAGAAGAACGAATCACACGTTGGAGACAAGGTAAAGATAGAAGAAATAAGGCCTCTTTCTAAGCTGAAGAGATGGAGACTGCTGGAAATTGTTGGGAAGGCAAAATAATAATTGACCCGCGATTTTTAACCCTGAAACCCCAGAGGTGACGGGCAGTCGGCGACGGGTATGAGGATAACATGATTCAGGAAAGATCGATTTTGAATGTTGCAGATAATTCAGGCGCCAAGAAGATAAGAGTTTTCAGGATACTGGGCGGGACAAGGCGTAGATACGCCACCCTGGGTGATATAATAATTGCTTCAGTGCAGGATGCTCTGCCTAGAACAGCTACAAAGAAAGGCGAGGTGGTAAAGGCCGTGATCGTGCGCACGGTTAAAGAGGTAAGGCGTGAAGACGGCACCTATATAAAGTTTGACGATAACGCCGCCGTGCTTATTAACACCGATACAAAAGAACCGAAGGGAACGCGTATTTTTGGTCCAGTAGCAAGAGAATTGAGAGATAAAAATTTCTTGAAGATAATATCTCTTGCCCCCGAAGTAGTATAGTACATACCATGACCGCGGACCGTAGATAAAAAGTCTATAGTCTGTAGTCTAAAGTCTATAGTCTGGAGCATAAAAATGATAGGCATAAAAAAGAAAGATAAAGTAAAAGTAATTTCAGGAAAAGAAAAAGGGAAAACAGGTGAAGTTCTTCAGGTCCATCCTGACACACAGCGGGTTGTGGTCTCAAAGCTCAATTTTGTAAAAAAGCACTCAAAGCCGACTCAGGTAAATCCCGGTGGTATTCATGAAAAAGAAGCGGCGATGTCCATTTCAAAGGTAATGCTCTTGTGCCCGAAATGTAACCAGACGACCAGATTAAAGGTCGATACGCTTTCTGACGGCAAGAAGATCAGGGTTTGCCGGAAATGTTCTGAAATGATCAGCTAAAATAACCGTAAAGAGCAAAGGATTAGACAAAATTCTTCACTCTTCACAGATACTGGAGTTAATATGAAAGCATATGTTCCGCGGATAAAACAGGCTTATTTAGAAAAGGTGGTTCCTGAGTTGATGAAAAAATTTGGCTATAAGAATGTTCACCAGGTTCCGCAGATAGCGAAGATAGTGATAAACGTCGGTTTAAGCGAAGCAAAGGAAAACGTAAAAGTTGTCGATGTTGCCACCGCAGAAATAGGCGCGATCACTGGACAAAAGCCGCAGATCTGTAAGGCAAAAAAATCAGTCTCGAACTTTAAAATAAGACAGGGCATGCCCATAGGAATAAAGGTAACTCTTCGCGGAGAAAGGATGTACGAGTTCTATGACAGACTTGTGAACGTGGCTATCCCCCGCATAAGAGATTTTCATGGGGTCGAGCCAAAATCGTTTGACGGCAGAGGCAATTATAACCTAGGGTTGAACGAGCAGTATATTTTTCCGGAAATAAGCGTTGAAAAGTCCGATAAGCCTCGCGGAATGAATATTACGATCGCTACGACATCGAAGAATGACGAACAGGCAAGAGAACTGCTTGGTCTGATGGGAATGCCTTTCAAAAAAAGATAAAATCGATAGTATTTAGGAGTTAACATGGCAACAACAGCATGGATAGCAAAGATGAGAAAACCGATGAAATATGCGGTGAAATATCGTAACAGATGCAGATTGTGCGGCAGACCGAGAGGTTTTTTGAGAGATTTCGGCGTCTGCAGGATTTGTTTCAGAAAACTTGCCCATAATGGCGAAATTCCCGGTGTGACGAAGTCAAGCTGGTAAATAAATTGTATTTCGCAGCACGTATATCGTATATCGTGAAAACGAAGTACGACATACGAAATACGACATA
>CAZSIW010000098.1:0-7613 GCA_964606755.1 uncultured Elusimicrobiales bacterium
TTAAGTATATCGAGCCAGTCTCTCCAGAAATACATCACCAGCGCGAAAAGCGTTCCGACGTGAAGCGCGACGTCGAACGTGGGGCCGAGGTCGTTCCACTTGAACAGCCAAGGCACTATCACCAGATGCCCCGAACTGCTTACCGGAAGAAATTCCGTCAAACCCTGAACGACGCCCAAAACAATTGCCTGCATTATTTCCATTAGTTTCTCCTCTAGTTAAAATAACTGCTCATCTCATCAAAGACAACTTCCTGGATTCCCATTTTCACGCACTGTTGTCCCGTTGTTGTTGTCATACCTGCGAAAGCAGGTATCCAGTTTTTGACTTCGCCGGATAATATTTATGGATTCCTGCTTCCGCAGGAATGACTGGCGTCTTTGGAATTAAACCCTGATACTTTTATCGTCGAAAACATCAAAAACAACGGGACAGCTGCGCATTTTCACGGGAATGACAAACTCTTTATTGGTGTCATGCCCGAAATCCGTTATCGGGCATCCAGCGGCTTTGATGAAATATTTCCGAATAAAGGGCAACTGGCTTTCGGGAACGGCAAAACACATTCCGGAAAAAGCAGTTCTAAACGTTAAAAAGGAATTCCACTATGTCGCCGTCTTTCATGACATACTCTCTTCCCTCCTGTCTCATCAGGCCCTGTTCCTTGACGGCCTTCTCGGAACCTAATCTTACGAGATCGTCGTAGCTCAGCACGTTCGCGCGGATAAAACCTTTCTCGAAATCCGTGTGTATGACGCCCGCGGCCTGAGGGGCGGTGTCGCCCTTGTTTATGGTCCACGCCCTGGTCTCTTTCGGGCCGGTGGTAAGGAACGTCTGCAGCCCCAGCAGGCTGAAACATTTTTTAGCGAAGTGATCGAGGCCGGATTGAGCGATACCGAGCTCTTTCAAAAATTCTTTCTTCTCCTGCGGGTCGAGCTTTGATATCTCGTCTTCGATCTTCGCGCATATCACCACGAACTCCGAGCCGTCTTTTTTGGCGTAGGCCTCTACCGCGTCGAGGACCGGGCTGGGTTTTCCGATCATCGCGTCGCTGATGTTGGCTACATATATAACTTTCTTGGAGGTGAGGAAGTTCATTGACTTGAGATGCTTGTTCTCAGTTTCATCCAGGGCGAGGCTCCTGACGGGTTTTGTTGCTTCCAATGCGGTCTTTATCTTTTCCAGCAGGGCGAAACGCTCTTTTGATTCGCGGTCGCCGCCCGCCTTCACCTGTTTCTGGGCGTTGGAGTGCATTTTTTCCGCCTGCTCCATGTCGGCCAGTATGAGCTCGGTATTTATTATCTCAATATCATCGATGGGATTTATCTTACCCGAAACGTGCACGATGTTGGAGTCCTCGAAGCAGCGCACGACGTGCGCGACCGCCGACACCTCGCGTATGTGCGAGAGGAACTTGTTTCCCAGCCCCTCGCCCTTGGACGCGCCCTTGACAAGACCGGCGATGTCGACGCAGGTGATCGTCGCGGGCACAACTTTTTCGGACTTGCTCATTTTTGAAAGGACCTCGAGCCGCTCGTCCGGTATCGGCACGATGCCCGTGTTCGGCTCGATGGTGCAGAACGGGTAGTTCTGCGCCTCGGCGCAGGCGTTCGTTATCGCATTAAAGAAAGTCGATTTTCCAACGTTAGGCAGTCCAACTATACCCACTGATAAAGCCATTCGTTCTCCCTGTTGATTACAAGTCAGGCTACACCATCCTGGTTCGCCGGTTAGACCGGCTCGCCGTTGTCCAGTTTTTAACTGGCATGCTGATTAACTGGCGCACTGGCTAACAACATTGACTATTTCTGCTGGTCCGGCAGTTTCTTCTCGGGCTCTTTGCCCGCTTCGCCCTCCAGGCGCTTAATGGTGTCGGCGGCTTCCTGAGTCGAAACCCCTTCAAGCCCGGCCTTGCATTCCGCCAAGGCCTTGTCATAATAGCTGAGCTGTTCATAGCTCAGGCCCGTGCGGAAATGGAAGTAGGCTATGTCTTTCATTGTATCGTCTTTCTGCTTATCCAGCTCGCCGGGGCTTTCAGCCGAAGATGTGCTGGAAAGAGCCGAAAAATCTGCGGAGTATTGTTTTATGAGCGACTCATAGGTATCGATGGAGCCCTTGTAATCCTTGTCGTTGAACTGGCTGAAGGCCAGGCTTTTTTTGGCCTCCCGCATATCGGGGTTCCTCGTAAGCGCCTTGTCGAACTCGACAATGGCCTCGGTGTATTTGCCCAGCACCATATAGCTCTGCCCCAGCCTGAACTGGAGCACGTCTTTGTTGGTATAAGTTTTCGAGAGATCATCCTGGAGCATGGCGATGAGTTTTGTGGCGGAACCCTGGGCTTCCTGCGTTTTCCCAAGCTCGTACTGCAGCTGCATCTGCTTGAACAGGTAATCGCTGTTATCGGGGGCCAGCGTGACAGCGTGCTCGATGCTGTCCAGCGCCTGCTTCTTGTTGCCCATGTCCGTGTAAACCGTGTAGAGGTCCGCGTACGACGCCGAAGCAAAGGTCGTGTCCGGATAGTTCGCGACGACGTCGTTATATTCCGATACCGCCTTTTCATTCTGCTTTGTTTTGCCGAAACACACGCCGAGCGCGTACTTACACTGCGCCTCGCCCTCTTTCTGGGTGGCAACGCCGAGAGCCGCGTTGAGGTTCTTTATGGCTTCCTCATATTTTTTCGCGGCAATGTTATCGTCCGCCTGCGCGAGCAGTATCTTAGACAATCCCTTTTTCGCGTTCAGGACGACGTCCGGGTCATCGGGGAACTCCGTCATCACCTTCCTGAACACGCTCACCGCCTCATCGTAGTTCTTCTCGGCGGTAAGTGACGCGCCCAGCTCAAGCGAAGCGTCGGCGAGGTCTTCCTTCGCGTTCTCCAGCTTATCGGTCTGTGGATAATCCTTTATGATCGCTTCGTATTTGGAGACGGCGGCTTCGAGGTCCTCGTCATCGAAAGCCTTTCTTCCCTGCGCGTAAAGAGCGCTTCCCACCACTGCCTTAAGGCTGTCCAGCCCGTCAGTTCCGGCGGGGACTTTGTCGATGACGTTCTTGCTCTGAATCAGTACGGCATCATATTTTTCGGAGAGCAGAAGCGCTTTTGAGAGCTCGCACTGAGCCAGCACAAAATATTTTGCCGCGTCTTTGGCGGCCGCGGTTTCTTTGTAGTCCCTTAGTATGTAGTCGGCGGCGGATTTTGTTTCGATGTACTTCTTTGCGACGTAGAGATCTTTGGCTTTGAGAACCAGACAGTTCGCCATCCCTTCCCGGCCCTCTTTGACCAGATCGGGATCTTTCTTGGGATCCTTGCCCATGAGGTCCGTGTAGACCTCCATGGCTTCCTCGATCTTGCCCGCGGCTACCAGCTTTTCTGCTTTTTTTGCCCTTGAGCTCAGCTCCGCGAACGTCAGGCCCGTGGCAAGCAACAGCGAGACAAGAACACACACGAACTTTTTTCCTGTGAACATACTGCCTCCGTCACACACAAAGATTTTTGTAGACTTTTAGATAAAGCGGTCTAATATTCTACATTATTTTTGCGTGTAATTGAATCCCTTAACGAAAAAAGTCACCGGTTTAGACAGTGTAATGATATAGCCGTCCAAATAACAACACTTCACCGTGAGGTGATGCAACTCTGATCTCGCAATATAGTTTTAGCCGAATTACCGTTTTGTCATTTCAAACAGGTCACCCCCGGCTATTTGTTTGGCTTATCAATTTTTGTATAATGTTTTTGTGGCAAAGGTCTATATTTTTTTATCACTGCTCATCCTGTTCTCTTCTGGCGCGTCAGCTAAAGAAGCGAAATATTACGAGCAGCTGCCCGGCGACCGTGTCCAGTGCCTGCTGTGCCCGCGTGAGTGCATGATAGAGGAAGGCCAGAAGGGCGTATGCAGGGTCAGGAAAAACGAAAAGGGAAAACTGGTATCGCTGGTATACGCGAAGCCCTGTTCCGTAAACGTAGACCCCATCGAAAAAAAACCGCTCTATCATTTTCTGCCGGGGACCCAGACATTTTCCATAGCCACGCCGGGCTGTAACCTGAGATGCGTTTTCTGCCAGAACTGGGAGATATCCCAGAGCGAGCCGGAGGACATACAGACGACCGACCTCCTTCCGGAGCAGGCGGTAGCCCTCGCGAAAGACAAGAAATGCCCGTCGATATCCTACACCTACTCCGAGCCGGTTTCGTTCTACGAGTACATGTACGACACGGCGTTCCTCGCAAAACAGCACAAGCTCAAGAACGTCTGGATAACCTGCGGCTATATAAACCAGGAGCCGTTGAACGAGCTGTGCACCGTGATAGACGCCGCTAATGTCGATATAAAAGGTTTCTCGAACAAGACGTACCGCTGGACCTCGGGCGTTACCATCGACCCGATCCTTGAGACATTGAAAACGCTGAAGGCAAAAGGCGTGTGGCTGGAGGTCGGATATCTTGTCATCCCGACCTTGAACGATTCCGACGCCGAGATAGATTCCATGCTGGACTGGTTCATGAAGAACCTCGGAAACAATGTCCCTCTCCATTTATTAAGGTTCTTTCCCCAGCACAAGCTGACGAACCTGCCTCCAACACCGATAGAGACGCTCGACAAGATATACAACAAGGCAAAGAAAGCCGGCATACGCTACGTCTACGTGGGCAACGTGCCCGGGCACAAGGCGAACAACACCTACTGCCACAACTGCGGCAAGATGATCATCGGAAGGAAAGGATATTTTGTCGAGGAGTTCAACATAGTTGACGGCAAATGCAAATTCTGCGGCACAAAGATACCGGGAGTCTGGACGGCAGAGAAGAGAGACTAGAGAATAGAGAAAAACTGCCCCCTCTTTGTCATTTGTTTGTTTTTTTTCTCTTACCCCTCTTCTCTATTCTCTGATTTTGGAGGTTCAATGTTCAAAAGAAAAATTATCGTGCTTCTTTCCACGTGCCTGCTGGTTTTCGGCTGCGGCAACGCGGGCGACCGGCCTCCGGCGGTCGCGGGGCAGTTTTATCCTTCAAACCCGGACGAACTGAAACAGATGGTGGATGGGTTTTTGGCGGGCGTGCCGGAACAAAAACTGGACGGCAGGCTCATAGCCTTTCTTACGCCTCACGCCGGCTATGTCTACTGCGGGCAGACAGCCGCCTACGACTACAAATTTTTAAAAGGCTCTGGTATCACCACCGTTATCATAATAGGCAACAGCCACCACATGTATCTCTCAAAGGGCGCCATTTACGCAAAAGGCGCCTTCGACACTCCCATCGGGAAGGTTTACATCGATGAGGCGCTTGCCGCGAAGATAATGCGCAACTCGATGCTGTTCGAAGAGAATATCGCGCCGCACATGCCCGAGCATTCGATAGAAGTGCAGCTGCCTTTTCTTGAACGCACCCTCGGCAATTTCAAGATCGTCCCGATACTCCTGAGCGGCGGTTTTTCGCTCGGACAGTGTTCCGAGATGGCAACGGCGATATCAGACGCCGTAAAAACACAGCCTGACGTAAAGAAGGTTCTGATAATCGCATCTTCCGACATGTCGCACTACCCGTCCTGGGCAAACGCCAACATGGCGGACCAGAAAACCCTGAAGGCGATAGAAAAATTCGACCCCGCGATATTCAAGTCCACTATAGACGGCATAATGTCTTCCAGCATACCCAACGAGGAGTGCGCGTACTGCGGCCCGGAGGCGATATACACCACCATGTACGCGGCAAAAGACCTCGGCGCGGACACTGCGAAAGTGCTTAAGTACACCAATTCGGGCGACGCGACGAACGACAAATCAAGGGTGGTGGGGTACGGCGCGGTGGTATTTACAAACTCAAAAGACACACAGCCTGACCCGCCCGTCATCAAAGGGGAACTGAAAGAAAATTCACAACCGGAGGTTAAGATGGATGAGTTCAAGATCTCGGAAAAAAACCAGAAAGAGCTTTTAAGAACAGCTCGGGCGTCTATAGAGAGCTATTTAAGAACAGGTAAGATGCAAAAAGTATCTTCATCCGATCCGGAACTAAAAGCCCCGGCCGCTGTTTTTGTGACCCTGACGGAAAAGGGCGACCTGCGGGGATGCATCGGCACCACCGCGGCCCAGGGGCCGCTGATAGACGCGGTAAACCAGATGGCCGCAGCCGCCGCGTTCGAGGACTACAGGTTCTCGCAGGTGACTGAAAAAGAACTCAAGGATATAAACATCGAGATATCCATTCTCTCTCCGATGAGGCGTGTCAAAAGCGCCGACGAGATAAAACAGAACGTGCACGGAGTAGTTGTAAGGCACGGCTCGAGGAGCGGTCTTTTCCTCCCGCAGGTATGGGAGCATTTCTCGACGAAGGAAGCTTTCCTGTCTGAATTATCTTCCCAGAAAGCGGGCCTCCCGCGTGACGCCTGGAGAGACCCGGACACCGAGCTGTACGTATTCACGGTCTTTCCGTTCGACGACAGGAAGCAATAACATAAGGGATGAAATTTGTTCGCCAGGCTCACGAAATTGAACTACAAAGGCGAAATTTACTCACTTCGTTCGTGAAATTTAACAACAAGGCAACTTCATACGTGTCTAAATTAGCTCATTGAAAAAGCCTGCTCGAAACCTTATAATGGTTGATGAATCCAATCATAAACCGCCCGATTATCGTCGGGTATAAGGAGGAGCAGGCTTATGGGAAATCATCATACAATATTGGGACAAGTGCTGCAACTGATTCCGAGATTTGAATTTGAAAATGCCGTAAAGCTCACCGGAACCGAGTATCACGCGCGAGGCTTCAGTTCATGGAGCCCCTTTAGCGCAATGCTCTTTGGGCAACTATCAGGCCAGGATAACCTGCGCGGCATAGCCGCTGGCCTTGTCAGCCAGCATCAGTGCATGTACCATTTGGGTATTGAGCGAGTATCCCGCTCCACCCTTGCGTATGCGAACGAACACCGTTCGTTTGCCTTGTTTGAACACATCTTTGCATACATGCTGTCCAAATGTAAGGATGTGTCGCCAAGGCACAAGTTCAGATTTAAGAATCCGGTATTCAGCATTGATGCCACAACTATAAAACTTTGTCTTAATCTGTATAACTGGGCAAAGTTCAGAACAAGAAAAGGCGCAGTAAAGCTACACGTTAAGCTCAACCATGCCGGATACCTGCCAGAGTTTATGCTGATGACTACCGGCAAGGTGCATGAAACAAAAGTAGCGCCCATGATCCCTGTTAACCAGGGAGATATTTTTGTTGTTGACCGTGGTTACACTGACTTCAACTGGTTCAAAGAACTCGACGATAAAGGCGCATTCTTTGTAACACGGCTCAAAAAGAATTCGTACTATTGTGTTACTGAGCGCAGAGATGTCAGCGCGTTTGAAAATATCTATTCAGACCAGGTCATTGAACTAAAAGGCTTTTACAGTAGCCGTAAATTCCCTGGCAAGTTGCGCAGGATTCGTTCCAGGGATCCAGAAACCGACAAGATCATTGTAATCCTTACAAACAACTTTGACTGGTCGGCTCAGACAATTGCCAAACTATACAAGGACCGCTGGCAGATTGAGCTCTTTTTCAAGACTATCAAGCAACAGCTCAAGGTTAAAAGCTTTGTCGGCACTTCGCCGAACGCCCTGCT
>CAZSIW010000099.1:0-7544 GCA_964606755.1 uncultured Elusimicrobiales bacterium
TCTGTCCACCCTCGTTACCATCACGGGGCCGGTTCCCTTCACAAGCGCTTTTGCTGCGGAAACTATTTGAGCGACAGTCTTGCCCGGAGCGTATATGGCTTCGGGGAACCCCTGTCTTTTAAACCTGTGCGGCTCAGGAAAACAAAATTTATTCATTTTCACCCTCAAAAAAAGGAGACTTCCAGACTTCGGTAAGCAACTCATCAAGCTGCGGCATAGTGGTTATTTTATTAAAACCATCCCTTAACCTGGAAGCGTGGGGCAGGCCTTTAAAATAATACGGGGCGAGCTTTCTTAACAGCCTCAGGCCCAGCCCCTCGCCGTAATACTGCTCGGCGAGTATCGCATGTTTTTTTAGAAAACCGGTCTTTTTCTCCCAGGAGGGTTTGTCCATGCGGGCACCATTTTTGACGAAATACTCAATACGCAGGAATATCTCTGGATTTTCCACAGCAGCTCTTCCTATCATCAGCCCACCGCACCCAGTTTTCGTGAAAAACTCGAGCGCGGTTTCTTCATCGACAATCCCGCCGTTGCCTATGACCGGTATAGTGACTGCTTCCACTGTCTGCTTTATAGCTTCAAAATTCGCGTTACCTTTGTGATGCATGTCCGCGCTTCTGCCGTGTACCACAATAGCCGAAACCCCGCACTTTTCAGCTCTTTTTGCCAACAGAGGCGCTACGTTTTCTTCTTTGGTCAAACCTGTCCTTATTTTAATTGTTACGGGAACCTTACACTTTTCATAACGGTTTTCATTATTGACGTCATAAGGGTTTCGTTCTCAAGCATCTTGGCGCCCGCGCCGCTTCTTACTATTTTTCTTACAGGACAACCGAAATTTATGTCTACTATATCGGCCCCCGCGGCTTCAACAACCTTGGCCGCCTCACCCATCGCCTCGGGGTTCGAGCCGAAGATCTGCACGCTAACGGGATGCTCATTTTCAGAAACATCAAGCATGCTCAGCGTTTTTCTGTCATTATGCTGGAGAGCGTTGGCCGAAAGCATCTCGCTGCATACCAGCCCCGCCCCCCCTTCCTTTGCGAGCAGCCTGAAAGGCGTATCGGTTATGCCAGCCATCGGTGCCATAATAAGGTTATTCTTTAGTTTTACTTTGCCTATATTAATAGGTTTTATCACGGATGCTGTCATTTTGTCCAGTTCTCCAATTTCATCCCCGGCTCGATTTTTTCCGGCAGTTGCAGGTGTTGTTGTTCCTTCCCCCTGCCACCTGAAACCTGAAACCTTTCTTTTTGACCCCTGAATTTATAATATCCTACACAGGCGATCATCGCCGCGTTATCAGTACAAAGTTCAATCGAAGGAAGATATATCTCAAGATTTTCTTTCTTAGCCCTCTTGCTTATCCGGTTCCTTAAACAAGAGTTTGCCGCAACGCCGCCACCAAGCACTACCTTTTTCAATTTTTCTTTTTTTGCGGCTCTCACTGTTTTCTCGATCAGGGTCTCTACTACTGCAGCCTGAAAACCGGCGCATATCTCCGCCTTATTCCTGTCGCCGAACTTTTTAACGTGATTTACGACAGCGGTCTTAAGCCCGCTGAAAGAGAACTCAAAACCAGGCCACATAAAAGGCCTCGGGAATCTTATTTTGTCTGGATCCGCGCCTTTTGAAAGCCTGTCGATTACCGGTCCGCCCGGATACTCCAGGCCGAGAAGCTTCGCGACCTTGTCAAAAGCCTCGCCCGCCGCGTCGTCCCTTGTTTCACCGAGCACCCTGTACTCACCGAAGTTTTTTACTACAACCAGCTCCGTGTGACCGCCCGAAACTATCAACCCGAGATACGGCGGTTTAAGGCCTGGGCTGTCAAGCAGGCCCGCGTAGAGATGTCCCTCAAGATGGTTGACATCAACAAGAGGCAGGTCGTAAAGGAGCGCGAACGTCTGCGCCGTTACCTGGCCGACAAGGAGTGAACCGGCGAGCCCGGGGCCGCGCGTGTAGCAAACGGCGTCCAGCTCATGCGCAGCGCGGTTCTTTGTTATCCGCGCTTTTTGGAGGCACAGGTCGAGAACACCGTTTATATTCTCCAGGTGAGCCCTGCTGGCTAGTTCGGGTACGACGCCAAAGTATCTTTTGTGTATGTCTATCTGGCTGGACACGATGTTCGAGAGGATCTTCCTGCCGTCTTTCACGACCGCGCACGAGGTTTCATCACAGGAGGTTTCAATTGCCAGTATATTCATAATCCTGTCATTGGACGATCTGATTTAAGTAAACGAACTCTATATTCTCTTTTTGGAATATGGGGATATATTTCTTCAGCATGGGGATCATGTACTTTCGCTGGTAGTGCCCTATGGCCGAATAAACACCGTATTTCTTCACTTTACCCAGCAGGTTGGTGAACTGCCTGTCCATGTACTCAGGTTTATCTTCGATATCAAGGAACATGCCGCTCTGGGCGAATTTTATGCCAACAGCCCTTGCCGCTCTCGGCGCCTTCGTTGTAGGTGTCGTGGCAGAATCAAAATAGAACTGCCCGTTCTTTTTTATTATCGTTAGAAGCACTTTCATCTTCTCTTCGTTTTCACTGAAAGCGGAACCCATATGATTGGAAACACCAGTCGCGCCCGGGACCGATTCGATGTCTTTGAGGTACATTTTTTCGATTTCGCTGTCGGTCATTTTCAACAGGATCGCGTACGCGCCCGGATTAACCAGGGGATATTTTTCGGGCTCAAGCGGAAGATGAAGGATGAACGGGATATTCTTGCTGTCGAGTTCCTGGGCTATCTTTCTTGAATATTTTTCGCGCGGCAGGACCGCAAAGGTCAGAGGAACGCCGAGGCTGAGGAAACCGGAAAGGTCTTCTTTATACCCGAGGTCATCGATAACGATAGCCACCCTCCGGTTCTTTGATCTGGGTATGGGCACCGGCACTGGCGCCGCGATGTCAAAAACCAGTCTTGAGAATATTTTATCGCCGAGGCCGAGCTTTACGGCTTCCCTGTCAACCTGAGACGTCGTCCCCTTCTCCAACTCTAAACTGGTGTAATCCAGATCGTTATCCTGCGCCAGCTTCTTCAGTTTGGACTTGACGGCATCTATAGATACGCCGGCATCAAGCTTTACCTCTTTAAAAGACTCCGTCCACAGATATATCCTGCGGTTCTTTTCCTGCCTTGACTGAGAGACTATATCCGTGTCTTTTACGCCGCAGGCGAAAAGGACGTCATTCACCTTAGAATCAATTTGCGCGGACTTTGTAGAGTAGTTAAGCAGATTACCCTGCCACCAGACCCACAGGAGCACGCCCAAAAGAAAAGACAGGGCAAGAAACAGTATTTTTGTTATACCCTTTGGCATTATTTTTTAATCGGGACCTGGTTCCCCGCCGGCTGTTGCGGCTGTTGTTGAGCCTGCGTAGGGTGCTGTATGGGCGTCGGCGTAAGGACTTTTATCGGCCCCTGCGTGAAGATGTCGCGCGCTTTAAGCAACTCCACAGCCGTGTCCAGCACCTCATCTTTTACCCTGCTCTCTTCTTTTACAATAGATTTCGGCTCTGTTCCCGGGGCGAATACTTCCTCGGCCTGCATGTAAAGTTTTGCCTCGGTTTCGCGCGGAACGTCTATACCAATATCCGGTATGATGCCGCCTTTATCCGAACCCTCGTCCCTGTGGATGCTTCTTCCGAGCGGTGTGTAGTACTTGGCGGTCGTAAGCCTAAGGGCATAACCGTCATTGAGCGGGAACACGGACTGGACGCTTCCCTTGCCGAACGTTGTGGTTCCTATTATAAGGCCGCGTTTAAGGTCCTGTACACAGCCCGAAACTATTTCGGAAGCGGAAGCAGAACCTCTGTTCACGAGCACGGTTATAGGCAGGTCAGCGAACGGCGCCTTGCCGTAAGAGAAGTAATCCCTTCTGGAAGCCGGATCTCTGCCCTGAGTGTAAACAACAAGGTTACCATCACCCACGAATTCCTTGCATACTCCTATGGCGATATCAAGCAATCCGCCGGGATTGTTCCTGAGGTCGAACACCAGCGACTTCATGCCTTTTGCCTTCATATCTACAAGAGCGGCATGCAGGTCTTCCTGGGATTTTGCGTTGAACTCGGTGAGCTGGATATAAGCTATATCTTTATCCAGCATTCTTTTTCTGATGGTCTCTATCTTGATTATCTCCCTCATAATGGTGTAATCTTTGGGTTCCTTAAACCCTTCCCTGAATATCGAAATGGTCACTTTCGTTCCGGGTTTTCCCCTGAGCTTCTGCACCGCATCATCTAGGGACAGCCCTCTCGTGGTCACGCCCTCGATCTTCACTATCCTGTCTTCGGGCAGTATGCCTATCCTGTATGCGGGTGTTCCGGGAAGCGGTGTGGTCACGGTAAGGATGTCGTCCTTGAGGCCTATCCGTATGCCCAGGCCTCCGAACTCGCCCTCAGTCTCCGTTTTCATGTCCTTGTATATCTCGGGTTCCATGAACTGGGAGAACGGATCAAGGGTCTTTATCATCCCCTTTATCGCGCCCGTGATGAGGTCTTTAGTATTTTTTTCTACTACATAATTTTCCTGTATCAGCCCCAGCACATCCACCATCAGTTTAAGCTGGTCGTACGTCTTGTCCTGAGCACTTTCAGCGGCATTTATCTGCGGCACAGCGAACAACAACGAACCTAATATCAAATACTTTAAGATACCTTTCTTCATCAGACCTCCCCGCCCATGCGGTTATTATTTTTTTATTATTACAAAAATTATACTTAATATACGGACAGCCGTACAATTATACAATTATGTAGTCCCAATAGCTACTTCGTGAAATGACTTTAAGTAAACCTAAAACGTCAACCCGAGTGTAAAGTTCACAGCGCCCGAAGACGGAATGCTCTGCCCGTTGTCGATCTCCACGGTCTCAGAAGACATCGCGCCCGTTACATCTATTACAAGGTGGAACAGGTTCAACGCGAACCCGCCGGTGTATGCCATGGAAGCGCTGGAGTTCGCAAGATTTTTCATCACTCCGCCTCTCAAGGCCAGATTTACGTATTTCTTGTTAAATATATTGTACTCAATGCCACCGCCAACATACCTCGAGTTATATCCGTCAACGGGGGTATCGTTCTGCGTCAAATCGTAGTCAACAGCTATTGTCATCGGCTTGAACGGCCAGAATGCGATTCCCGCCCTTGCCTGGCTTCCCAGTTCGTAGTTCCCCGTGACGCCCGCATCTTTTGCCGCCTGCGGCTGAGTGAAGGTCGGGTTGTTCAGGTTCCTCCAGAGAACACCTACCCTTGTTTTCCAGCTGTCCTTTAGATCATACAGCATCCCGAGGTCAACTCCGAACGCGGATGAGGTCGCTATATTTTTGTTCAGGTCAGTTAATACGTTATTAGTATTCCCGGCATCGCTATTCTGGCTAAAGACCTCCTGCGAGTCATAACCTACGGTACCCTGTATATACTTTACATTCATACCCATGTAGAGGTGCTTTAACGAATCATCTATGAAAGCGGCGTTCACACCATGGCCAATGCCTATTTCATCGTATGCTATTCCCTTCAGGGTAACGTTCGAAGTATTGTCTGAGAATCCCTGGCTGTTGCTATTATTGCTGTTGCCGTTCTGGGCATTTTGCAATAGGCTTTGCAAAAGCGGCGTATTGGTGACGATCGTGTTCACGGTAGATGCTATATCCGCGTCCGACAATCCCAAACCGCCCTTTGCGGTGGGGTTAGATGCCGCGTTAACAACAGCATTCGCTATCTGCTGCGCGGTGTAAGTCGTCCCGTTATAGGTTAAACTGACGCCCGCCTGCGTTGCCAGTGTCTGTATTGTAGTTGCAAGCTGGGTGCTCGCGGTAGACAAATCACTGCCGGCCACAGTTAAGTTGGAACCTGTTACCGATGGCGTTTGACCGGGAGCAGTTGTTAGTGTCTGAATGTCTGCCGGTGTAATATTTTGGTTTCCCAAAAGTGTCTGAAAATTAGCGAGGTTTATGCCGCCCAAACCGCTGTTATCGCTTGAACTCTGCAGCGCTCTGCGAAGCACAGAAGACGATGATGATGTACCGCCCAAATTAAGATGCGTTAAATCAACATGCGGTATGATGCCTACCGAAGCAAAATAATTTGCCGATATTCCCCAGCTTCCGAAAGCGCTGTTCAACCCGCCATTGACACCCAGGAGCACGCCGAGCCCGCTGCTATTCAATTTCTGCAAGTTGTTCAGACCCAGGCAGAAAGCGTTTATATCCTGAATATTTATTGCTGTTCCATTAGCATTAGTGCTTTTCTGTGCATTCTGTATATCGGTGAATTGCTGCGCGGAATCCGATATCTGTTTCGCGGAATTCAATATTCCGCCTGTTGCTTCTATCTGCACTCCTACCGGTATATCTATGCTGACACCATCATGAAGGCCCAGAGCCGCAGGGTTCCAGTACTGTGTAACAGCATTGCTATTACCCTGGCTGTCGCCTACGACCGCTACACCTGCTCCACCCATGCCCAGCGCCCGTGACCCCACGATCTTGAACGCATCCGCGAACGACAACTGGCTTACGCAACTGACCAGGCAACAAATGGCAACAACCTTCTTCATGATGCAACCTCCGGGAGGGTCAAGTATCTCAACAACAGTAATGAATCCCGACCGCTCGCCTCGATTTTATTTATTGCAGCCCTTATTTAAGCCATAACTTCGGATCTTCTGCCGTGTTGCCCGACCTGACCTCAAAGTAGAGGTACGGGTCGCTCGAATCTGCCAGCGTGCCTATAACATCCCCCTGCTTAACTTTTTGCCCCTGCTTAACGTTCGCCTGCCCCAGATTGCCGTATATGGTGTAGAAACCGCCCTTGTTATCAAGGATTATCATCTGGCCGTACGCCCTGAACTCACCCGAAAACATTATCTCGCCGGAACTGACAGCCTTGACTGGATCGCTCTTACCGGCCTGTATCTTGATCCCGTTGTTTATGACATACGTGTCAAGCTCTGGGTGTTTGAACTTTCCGAACTCGCTTATTATCTTGCCTTCGACCGGCCAGGGCAGCTGGCCCCTTCTCTTTTGAAATTCCTGATTCGCCATTGCTTCAGCTTCGGTCTTCTTCTTCTCTTTCTCAAGCTTCGCCAGGAAATTTATCATATCCTGCGCCGAAGAGTTCAGGTCTTTTATCTCTTCTTCCGCCTCGAGCCTTCTGCCGACCGTCGTCTTTAACAGGTCTTCCTTCAGTTTTTTGTAATCGTTCTGCCTGACAAGCATGTTATCCTGGTCCTGTTTAAGACCTAACAGGTTCTTCTGCGCGTTTTGCCAGGTGACCATGGCGTTCTTTGAAAGGTTCTCTCTTTCGCTGGCCATCTTGGCGTACCCTTTTTTCTGGATAAGCGCATCAAACCTCAGCCTCTCAAGGACGGGATTTTCAAAGATCTCGTTTATGGCCCTGTGGTCCCTGTACCACATGTCTAACTCGCGGTTTATTGCATCCTGCCACTGGTTTTTCTCCCAGCCGGCAAGTTTCAGCTCTTTTTCCGCTTTTTTAAGGTTCTGTTCGGCCCGCTTTATTTTTTTCTTTA
>CAZSIW010000100.1:0-7499 GCA_964606755.1 uncultured Elusimicrobiales bacterium
GCGCGGCCCCGGCGCGGCCGGGTCGAGGTCCTTGCCGTAAAAGGTCGTGTCCTGAGCTATCAGGACGAGTTCCTTTATTCCCTTCTGCGCGAGGCTGTCCGCCTCGGACACGACAGACCCTATATTGCGGCTCCTGTAACGGCCCCTGAGCTGCGGAATTATACAGAAACTGCACCTGTGGTTACAACCCTCCGAAAGCTTCAGATAAGCTACGGGAAGGTCCGAAGACAGGACTCTTCCGGCCTTAGGCAACATCAGCCCGCCGGGGCCAGAGACCTTGTAGCACGCGTCCACGTCCAGGACCGAATCGATATTATGAAGCTCCCCCGTTCCCACGAACGAGTCGGCCGAAGGGAATATATTCTGAATGTTCCTCTTCTCGTCCTGCACCATACAGCCGGTCACAATTAGCTTTTGGATCGTGCCGTTTTCCTTTAACTTTGAAATAGCTCTAATTGTGTCGATCGATTCATTTCTCGCGTCCTCTATGAAAGAACAGGTATGCACTATTACTGTTCCGGCGGTTTTAAGGTCGGCGGTCAACGTGTAGCCTTTTTTTCTTATAATGCCGAGAATGTTTTCGCCTTCTACGATATTTTTGGGACAGCCGAGAGTTATCAGGCACACATTGTTATTCTTGCTTCTCACTTCAAACTCTCTTTATTCAGGAATATCTCGTTGACTTCCTGTTTCGAACCCTTCGACACGTCTATATCTTTACCGTTCAATTTTATCCTGACTCCCGGGGTATAACCTACCTTGACGACAAAATTATCCTGCGCCGGCCAGGAAGAGGTGTTCCCCTGACTGAGTATACCTTCAAAGACCATAGCGTTATCCGCCATAACTCTTACCCACGTGGAACTTAGGCATGTTATGTCAAGTTTAAGCTTCGCAGGCACAACCTCTTTTGTCGGAGCGCTCTCTGTCTGCGCTTTTTTTTGCGGCGCTGCAACTTTTTTTGGCGCGGCTTTCGAGGGCGCTTCCTCAGCCTGTTCCTCGTTCTCCTGTTCGGGCTTAGCTTCCGGAACGATAGCCTTTGAAACAACCGGCTTGCTCGGAACAACAACCTTATTGATTTTCTTGATTTCGGCCATTTTTAAAGCAAATATAAAAAGGATCAGAATTAAAAACGAGCCGACGGCTACCAGAATGAACTGGATATCCAGTTTTCTGGGTTCACCAGTCTCCTGTTGTTTAGTAACCCCGGCAGGGGTTATTTTAGAGTTCTGGAACTGTTCTATGAACTCGGCGGGATTAAGCCCGAGATATAGCGCGTAGCGCCTTAAATTCCCAGTATAATACACCTCGGCAGGGAACTTTGACAGATCTCCATTCTCGATAGCCTCGATGTACTTCTTTGGTATACGCGTGTCCTGATTAACTTTGTCTATGGTTAAATTTTTTGATTTCCGCGCTTTTTGAAGCAAAATTCCAACGTCTTTCATTTGAAACTCCGTTATATTCGATGTTTTTCCCTGTTACTTTGAACTATATTTTACGGCATCTCTATTACATCCGTTCCCTTTGGCGGCACAAAATCGAAAAGTGCTTTATTTATGACAGGATTGATCTTATAATTGTCACACTGAGTCTTTATGCGCACGTTCTCACCGTACAAAAGTATTTTCCTGGGACAATAATCTTTCTTATCCACCCACATCTCTATTGACCAGTCGAAGTGATCCTTTTTCTTTGGCTTAAGGTTCAGGATATAAAACTGGTCGTCCTCGCTCTCAAAACCGAAGACATAGTTCTTTTCCATATCACCCCAGCCGGAGCTGAAGGTAGTTATGGAGTTGGGGATCACCCCGTTATTCACCCACTTTTTCCAGGTGTCCGTAACGACCTGGTTGTAGGAGGGAGTATATATCCAGACTTTCTTTTTGTTTGCTATTATGACCTGATCCAGGGGTTTTTGCTGCTTAAAATAGATAGAATCGGGCTTTGTGAATATAATATCCCCAATGACCGTCTGGCTCTCGCTAGTAAGCGTGTACGTAATCTCCTGTGTAAAGCTGAATGACAGCGTGGTAATACCCGCGTCAGCTTTCTCCATGTCGGAAAGGAGTTTTTGTAGTTTGTCCGCGTCGCAATAACCCGCTACACTAAAAACAGGCAATAACAATATAAACAGCAATATTTTTTTCATGGTTACATGGGCTCCGGCGTCGAATCCAAAAACTCGTTTATCTTGTCGAAATGTATCTGCCACCTGTTCGTACCCTCGGGTTTGTGTATAAAACCTTTGGTCTCAAGCAGGCTCAATATATTCGTCGCTTTAGCGGAAGAACCGAAATGGGCCTTCAAAAGATCCTGGGAAACCCTTTTTCTTTCCCTCACCAGCACCAGCGCCTGGTAGAGGTCCTTCACGGACTTATCGTCTTCAGCGTCGCTCATTCCCAGCGACTTTGCCTGGTTCACCAGGGATTCATAGCTGGCCGGCACATTCTGAGCCCTTATAAAGTTGACTACCTTTTCCACTTCCTTGGCAGAGACGTAACCGCCCTGAAGCCTTGTCATCTTCGATTCGCCCGGGGGAATGAAGAGCATGTCGCCTTTTCCTGTCAGAGCATCGGCCCCTATCGCGTCGAGTATTACCCTTGAATCGACTTTAGAGGTTGTCTGGAACGCTATCCTGGCAGGGAAATTAGCCTTTATGACGCCGGTTATGACGTCAACCGAGGGCCTCTGGGTCGCAAGGATAAGGTGTATACCCACCGCTCTTGCCATCTGTGCGAGCCTTTGGATCGAATCTTCAACCTCTTTTGATGAAATTAGCATAAGATCAGCAAGCTCGTCAATGACCACCACTATGAAATATTCCTTTTGCCCGCCGCTGGCTTCCATTTTCTCGTTGTAGCCATCTATGTTACGCACGGATTCTTTAGCGAACTTCTCGTACCTCGACTCCATCACCTTGACCAGTTTGTTGAGCGATGCCGCCGCTTCTTTGGGCTGTGTTATTATGTCTACGTGATCGGCCGTAGTGCACGGGTCATAAAGATGAGGCAGTCCTTTGTATGACGGCAATTCAAGCCTCTTAGGGTCTATCAGCAGGAGCTTTACCTCGTCGGGCCGCGCCTTAAAAAGTATCGAAGTTATTATACTGTGAATTCCGACACTTTTTCCGGAACCCGTAGCGCCGGCTATCAACAGATGCGGCATTGAGGAGAGATCGGCAACATAGGCCGAACCATCCGTGGTTCTCCCCAGAGCCAGAGTAAGGAGTGATTTCTTTTTAAGGAACTCGGGGCTTGATACGATACCCCTCAAACCTACTATTTTGCTGGTCGCGTTCGGCACTTCTATACCGACAGCCGACTTCTCAGGGATAGCGGCTACTCTTATGGACGGCACTTTCATCACTAGTGCGATATTTTCGCTTAAGGCTGTCACGGCCTGAAGTTTTATGCCCGGAGCAAGCTCCATATCGTATCTTGTTATAACAGGGCCGGGGATGATCTCTTTTACCTGTGCCTCTATATTAAAATGCAGGAGTGTCTTCGTGAGCAGTTCCGCTTTATGCAGGTGCTCATCTTTCTGGCTTTCTACCGTTTCGTCGTACATGTCGAGCAGGTCAACAGGAGGAAGGTTGTAAGGCAATCTAACCGCGGGTTTCATTTCGGGCGCGAGAACCTGTCCGGGGATCGTCTTTATATCCTTTACGGGTTTGGCCGGAGGTTGTTTTTTAGGTTCGATCTTCGGCGGAACTTCTTTAGGTACGGATATTTTCGGAAGTTCTGGCTGTGTGATGATCTTAGGTTTCTCCTGTTTCGGTTCGAGCCTTGGCGCTTCTTTTTCAGACACTGGCCTGATCTTCGGCACTGTAGCCTTCTTGATCTCCTCGCGCTCTTTCTGCCATGTCTCGTAATCCTCAAGTATCTTTACCCATCCCGACGCTATCATCTTTCTTAATGAAATTCTAAGTATGCGGCTGGCAAGATACACCGAAATGGCCAGCGTCACCAGTATCGAAAAATAGGGCCCGAATATCCTTCTAAAGAACGGGTTTAGCTTGAGCCCCAGCCAGCCCCCGTAATTCAGGTTGTAAAAAGCGGTTCCGAAAAGCGAGAGAAAACACGAGAAAGCGCAAAGGATCAGAACTCCCCAGACAACATCAAGCCTCCAAGTCAGCTGGATGGACGGTTTAAGAAGTATATAACCCCACCAGAAAACCAGCAGAGGATACAGGAATGCGCCCTGGCCGAAAAGCAGAAAAGATATCCGTGCTATGAACCTTCCGATACTTCCGGTCTGGTCGGGGATTATCAGGCAGTATAAAAGAAAAAAGGAGGCCGCTATTAACAGCAATCCCCTGAAATCAAACTTCTGTTTTTGTTTTGTTTTAACGTTAGAGTAAAATCTCATATTCTTTCAATAACAGCGAGTAAACCAACCCGAAGCCAGGCTTTCAACTTGTCTGTTTCAGCGAGATTTCATAAGTGTGATTCATTTTTGATATAACGATCTTGTCTTCGCGGGCCAGCCAGCCTAGAGCCAGGCAGAGCATGGTATTTGAAACTTCAAGGTTAGACTTAAGCTTTATTATAGTAGCCGGACCTTTCTGGTTCAGGTAATCCCAGACCTGTCCCGCAGTAATTCCTATCGTTTCCTGCATCATACTGAACCTCAACATGACGTACGGGGTACGGAGTACAGGGTACTAAATCCAATGACTTCACCAATCTCTTAGAACTTTGTACTCCGTTCTCAGCACTCTGTACACCTTTTTTACGCTCTTTCAAACTCGAAGAGGTCCTGGTTGCTTACCACTGGTTTCCCATTCTCGACCAGGATCTTCGTTATTTTTATTCTAGCTTCCGCTTTTATTTCATTCATTACCTTCATTGCTTCCACTATACAGAGGGTTTTGCCGGGGTCTATAATATCGCCCTCTTTGGCGAATGACGGCGATGCCGGCGATGGCGAGCGGTAAAACGTGCCGATAATAGGTGACTTGATAGTCTCGGCTTTTGACTTCTGCTCAGCGATTTCCGGCTGTTCCTGCGCCTGAACTACCGGCGCGGCAACAGGAGGCTGATACTGCATTAAAACCGGAGCGTTTTTGCCTTTTCTTTTCAGATAAACGTAAAAATCGCCCTCTTTTATTTCGAGTTCCTGAAGGTCCTCGGTTTTCATGAGTTCAAAAAGCTCGTTAACACCTGGTTTTACAGTCACTTTCTTGCCATTAGTCTTGATCTCTTCCATTGCTCCACCCTTTATGGCTTTCAGCTTTCAGCGATCAGATATCAGCAACATATGAAGGACGACCACTGTGGTTGCTGATTACTGACGACTGATGACTGACAGCTTTATTTAAGTCCCTTCATGGTAAGGTTGATCCTTCCCTGGCTATCGATTTCAGCTACTCTGACAGTGACCGAAT
The DNA here is from genome assembly GCA_964606755.1 of uncultured Elusimicrobiales bacterium. Taxonomy (GTDB): domain Bacteria; phylum Elusimicrobiota; class Endomicrobiia; order Endomicrobiales; family CAZSIW01; genus CAZSIW01. The sequence continues at coordinate 5,390 of CAZSIW010000100.1, forward strand.
CCCCTTCCTTTACAACATCCTCAACTTTGGCTACCCGCTTTTCGGAAAGCTGGGATATATGGACCAACCCCTCTTTGCCGGGCAGGATCTCTACAAAAGCGCCAAAATTCATAAGCCTTGTGACCTTTCCGTCGTAAGTCTTGCCGACTTCGACTTCCGCGGTCATGGACTCAACAAGTTTCCTGGCTGCATCAAGGCCCACTGCGTCAACACCCGAGATAAATACCCGGCCGTCGTCTTCTATGCTTATGTCAACTGCATAATCTTCCTGTATTTTCCTGATATTCTTGCCGCCGGGCCCTATTAGTCCGCCTATCTTCGAAGGAGGTATCCTTAAAGACACCATCTTAGGCGCGTACGTGGATATCTCAGCGCGCGGCTTTGAGAGCGCGCTTTCCATGAGGTCGAGAATCTTGAACCTCGCTGTCTTGGCCTGGTCAAGCGCCTGTGACATGATCTCGGTAGAAAGGCCGGCGATCTTTATGTCCATCTGTAGAGCCGTTATTCCTTTCTTTGTTCCGGCGACCTTGAAGTCCATATCACCCAGGTGGTCTTCCATGCCCATTATGTCGGTAAGAATCGCGAAGTTGTCGCCTTCTTTCACAAGACCCATCGCCACACCCGCACAGCTGGCTTTGGAAGGAACACCGGCGTCGAACAACGCAAGCGAGCCGCCGCAGACCGATGCCATCGATGAGGAACCGTTGGACTCAAGTATATCAGACACAACTCTTATAGCGTAAGGGAACTCTTCTACCGTGGGAAGCAGAGGCAGGAGCGATCTTCTGGCAAGCGCTCCGTGGCCTATCTCTCTTCTTGAGGTGCCTCTGTCGGGTTTGGGTTCGCCGGTAGCGAAACCCGGGAAATTGTAGTGAAGCATGAACCTTTCTTTACGCTCGCCCGCGAGCTCATCCATAACCTGCATATCGTCAGGGCTGCCCAACGTTACCGTGGCAAGCGCCTGTGTCTGGCCTCTTGTAAAAAGAGCCGAACCGTGCGTACGCGGGAGAACTCCAGTCAGGCACTCTATCGGGCGGATCTCGTCTAGCTTTCTTCCGTCTGTGCGGACTCGAGAACCCAGTATCAACGCCCTGGCTTCCCTGTACATTATATTCTCTATGGCCGCGTTTATATAAGCTACTTTTTCAGGATATTTTTCCGCGAGGTTCTTCTGAATCTCTTCCTTGAGGACATCTAACGTATTATCCCTGGAGGTCTTTTCGGCGATCCTCACTATCTGTTTGATCTTTTCAGTTGCCTGCGCCTCGACTTCAACTTCCAGTTCGGGGTGAGTTTCTTTGGACACGGACACTTTTTCCTTGCCCTTGAATTTGAGCTGGAACTCGCAGAGCTTGTGTATCTCTTCTTTCGCGAGCTTCAAAGCCTCGAGCATATCTGCCTCTGAAACCTCGCTCGCTCCAGCTTCAACCATGTTGAGCGCGTCTTTGGTACCGCTCACCAAAAGTTCGAGGTCGCATGTCTTAAGCTCCGACACGGTCGGGTTTACCACCAGTTTTCCGTTGATCCTTCCTATCCTCACGCATGACACTGGTTCAGAGAAAGGCGCATCCGACAGCAACAGCGCTACAGAAGTTCCGAGCACGCTCGGCAGATCGGTTTCATGTTCGCTGTCAGCAGAAAGCACGACTATAGCTACCTGCGTGTCGCAGTTAAAACCTTCCGCGAATATCGGGCGCACGCTTCTGTCGACTATCCTGGAGACTAGTATCTCACCGTCTCTCGGCCTTGTCTCTCTTTTAAAAAAACCGCCCGGTATCTTTCCGGCAGCGTATGTTCTTTCGCGGTAATTTACTGTTAAAGGAAGGAAGTCCGTCCCCTCTTTCGGTTTCTTGGCGCTTACCACTGTCGACAGCACCACGGTGTCGCCCACGCGCACTATGCACGAGCCGTTAGACTGTTTTGCCATGTGCCCTGTCTCTACTGTGATCTTCTTTCCGCCCAGTTCAATTGAATGTTCGATCTTTGCCACGTTACTCTCCTTGTAGACGTCACGATATCACACGTGCCAGTAATCAGTGTCCGGGCCGGAACAATATGAGCCGGCGCAGGCACTGAACACTGACACTTGATATCGTGACGTCTACAAGGA
>CAZSIW010000101.1:0-7444 GCA_964606755.1 uncultured Elusimicrobiales bacterium
TAAGGGCGAAAAGGTAAAATATTTTTACAAAGGTTTTCAGCACGGTTCGATCTCGATGCGCTGTTTTTCGCTGGGGATTTAATGCAGCCTATTTAAGCGCCTGTTCGAGGCGGTCGAGGCCTTCTTTGATCACTTCCATGGACGTCGCGTAGGACAACCTTACATAACCCGGGGCACCGAACCCTTCACCGGCTACAACGGCCACATGCGCTTTTTCGAGCAGATAATTCGAAAGTTCGTCGGAAGTTGTAACCATCTGGTCGCCGTAAACCTTGCCGAGCAGTTTTTTTACTGAGGGAAAAACATAGAACGCGCCCTGCGGCTTCAGGCATTTTATGCCCTTGATGCTGTTTAACCTGTCAACGATAAAATTCCTACGCTTCTCGAACTCCTGCCTCATCCTCTCTACTTCCTCCTGCGGCCCGTTCAGTGCCTCGGTGGCGGCTTTCATCGAAATGGAGGTTGCGTTGGAGGTAGACTGGCTCTGTATCGTTTCCATCGCATTTATTATCTCTTTCGGCCCTGCTGCATAGCCTATGCGCCAGCCGGTCATCGAGTGGGATTTTGAGACACCGTTTATCACGACCGTCTTCTGTTTTATCGCGGGCGAGAGGCTCGCGACAGACGTGAAACGCAGGTCGTCGTATACCAGTTTCTCGTAAATCTCATCCGCGATAATAAGAATGTTGTTGTCTACGCAGATATTGGCCAGGGCCAGCAGGTTCTCTCTCGAGTACACGCAACCGGTAGGGTTGGACGGCGAGTTTATAACTACGGCCTTGGTACGTTTTGTTATTGCTGCTTTGAGCTGTTCGGGGGTCATGCAGAAATTGTTCGACTCTTTGGTCTTTATGACCTTGACCTTCGCTCCGCACAGCATCGCCATGTCCGGGTAGGAAACCCAGTAGGGTGCCGGCACGATGATCTCGTCTTTGGGGTCTAGCACGGCCATAAAAAGGTTGTAAAGCGAATGTTTAGCTCCGACGGAAACTATTACCTCGGAAAGTTCGTACTCGACGTTGTTGTCGCGCCTGAATTTTTCAACGACAGCTTTCTTCAGGTCTGGGGTGCCCGACACGGGACAGTATTTGGTGAACCCCGCGTCTATGGACCTCTTTGCCGCCTCTTTGATGTTCGAAGGGGTGTCGAAGTCCGGTTCGCCCGCGCCGAAATTTATAACGTTGATCCCCTGGTCCTTCATGGACTTCGCTTTAGCGCTGATCGCAAGCGTCGGGGAAGGTTTTATGCTCTGTACTCGTTTTGACAACAGCATCGTATTCTCCTATGGAGTCCCATGGGCATACCCACGAGCCAAAAATTTACCATTTATGCGGGGACTTCATCCGCCGTTTCGTTCCCGCACTAGAGAGCCTCTATCTGCAAGGCGGATAAAAAAAGCTTTCAGGTTCCAATCTTTCAGCACCGGGCTTGCCGGTATCCGGGAGAATGACAACTGAGAGCTGTTCTATTATACCAAAATTTTTTTAGATTTTTACAACCCTGGCGGAAATAAGTCTGTCCACCAGCGCTCCTGCGCTTGTTTTGTCCTCCAAAAGAAGGTCGGTGACCGCCGCGCGTTTGAGGGAAACAACGTGCCAGACGGTCTTTTTTACGTGCTGCTCGTAAGTCCATATTTCGTGCAATGTATAGGGGACGCCGTTGACCGCGCCGAGGTATATGTATACGTTGTCGTCGCTGAACAGGAGGGTTGAGCCGCCCGCGGCGTTGTTAGATATGAAATCGAACTTCTGCCTGCGCGGCGTGTCCTCTGCGAAAGTGGCGATGGCGTCGCCGAAAATCGTGTTGCTGGAATAGGAGACCGGCAGGAACACACCGGCTGTCGAGAACACTTTGGCCACAAAGGTCTGGTTATCCGTGAAAGAATATATCCCGTTCGAGCCGTACGGCCTGTTAAGGAACTCGAAGGCCTGGTTTATTATGGTTCTCGGTGTGTACGGCATGTATCCCTGGTGCACGCTGGCGCGCTTCGCGAAAAGGTTTCCGAAAACCAGCTTTCCTTCCTTGTCTCTATACGGGGCGATAACGTTGACCGCGCTTTCGGTGGAGCGTGAGCCTGTCGGCAGATGCGTCCCCATGCTCGCGTTGCCGTAGAACTTCGACATCTCTTCGTCAAGATAAAGGTCTGCCCCGGCGGCGGTGACTATTGAGAAAGGCGTTTTTGACAGAAAATCTTTTATGTCCTGCAGTTCGCACAGAACCATATTGTCGGACTCTATCCATCCGCTGTAATACTCCGACACAACGTAGTACCACTTCTTATCGAAAGTTACGTGCTGAACTATAAGGGGTGCGCCTATGTCGAGCATGCATTTCAAAAGGGCGTCTATCTCGGTGTTGTTGCGGTCCTGGTACATAGCCTGCTTTATCGGCAGGGCCCTCAGGGGCGCGGTTTTTACCACAAAACCGTACTGGTTCACGCCGTCATAAAGTATCTCGCTGGCGTTGATGTTCCCGCCAACCTTGTAATAAAGCACGGTCTGCACTTTTTTGCCGCTGGCGAAATACAGTTTCTTGTGCTCGTAGGAACTGAGCGCGTGTTCAAAATCAGAGATAAGCGTCCATTTGGAAAAAAATGGAGAGGCGTTGAAGATGTCCGTTCGCGCCTTAAGTTCGTTCGATATGAGGAAGTTGAGCTTCGCGATATCTTCCTGCAGCATCACTGGTTTGTCAGGGGTCGGGCTTTGCGATATCCAGTACCCCGCGCTCTGCATCTCGGCCGTGGTGTTCGGCATAAGTATCGGGGGCGGGTAGAGCCTCGTGGGGAACAAAAATCCGAGAGAACAGCCGCTAAGAAGTCCAGTCAACACTAGGAGTGGCAGCAGGGCTCGGCGAAAACTATAATTCGAGGATTGGGTTACATCCCCCTCACCACTGTACTCTCCCTCCGAGGGGAGAGGATTAAGGTGGGGGTGAAGTGATGTTGATTTAGAAGGTAATGATCTTTTCATTTATTGAATGGTGTTTTTGTCCGGGTTCACGAAATTCACGGATCTTGTGATGGTTATCTTTGTCTCGGGGTCGAAGAGTTTGTTCATGTCTATCGAATAGTCGATCACGTTTTTTCTTCTCATGCGTTCCACCTGGCACAGGAAACCAAGGTCTCTCGTTATCTTCATTAGCGTCTTGAAAGGTATCTGGTTTTGCGGGTACTGCTTGCCGTTTTTTTCGCAGTAGTTAATGAAATAGTAAACCGCGATGGTCGAAAGCACGTGCGACGGCCCGCTTTGGGTGTAATCCATCAAGGCAAGTATATCGTCCGGCACCGCCTTGAGGTTGAGGGTGCTGTTTTTGATAATATTGTCTATGAGAATGTCGATAGCGTTCTGTTCGCTTTTTCCGTTCAGCATTTTAGTTTACCTACAGGGTTGTCATTCCCGCATGTAGTTAGCGGGAATCCAGGGAAGTTTACAGCATCTTTCTGGATGCCCGATTAAATCACTCGAGCATGACAAACAACACCTAATTGATCTTGTCTTTGTTAATATACTTTCTTAAAACTTCCGGCACCACCAGACTTCCGTCTTTTTGCTGGTAGTTCTCAAGTATAGCGGCGAAGGTTCTTCCCACGGCTACGCCTGAGCCGTTCAGCGTGTGAAGGAACTCTTTTCTTTTGTCTTCGTATCTCATCTTGATGTTCATGCGCCTGGCCTGGAAATCCTTGAAGTTCGAGCAGGAGGAGATCTCCCGCCACATATTCTCGCCCGGCATCCAGACTTCGATGTCGTAAGTCTTTGAAGAGCCGAACCCGATATCGCCGGTGCACAGCTCCACCACGCGGTAGGGCAGTTTAAGGAGTTTTAACACCTCTTCGGCGTCGTTCGTGAGAAGCTCAAGCTCCTTCATCGATTCTTCGGGCCGCACGAACTTCACCAGCTCCACCTTGTTGAACTGGTGGTTCCTTATCAATCCCTTCGTGTCTTTGCCGTAAGAGCCAGCCTCGCGCCTGAAACACGCGGAGTAAGAGCAATATTTTATCGGGAGCCTTTTTTCTTCAATGAATTCGTCGCGGTGCATGTTCGTAACTGAAACTTCGGCGGTGGGGATAAGGTAAAGGTCGTCATCTTTGCATTTGAACAGCTCTTCCGCGAACTTGGGCAGCTGCCCGGTGCCGAGCATGGAAGCGCCGCTCACAAGGTAGGGCGCCAGTATTTCGCTGTAGCCCCTGCTCCTGTGCGTGTCGAGAAAGAAACTTATTATCGCGCGTTCCAAAAGACAGCCGTCATTCTTTAAAAGGGCGAACCTTGAGCCCGACAGCTTTGCCGCCGCCGCGAAATCGATTATGCCGAGCTTCTCCCCGATCTCCCAGTGGTGCTTAGGCTTGAAATCAAGTTTTGTCTCCTCGCCATTCTGCCTGACAACTTTGTTGTCCGCCGCGCTTTTCCCGACCGGCACGCTGTCGTCCGGAAGGTTGGGGATATTTAAAAGTATATCGGCGATCTTCTTATCGAGCTCCGAGGCGATGGCCTCTTTATCCTGTATCTCTTTGCGTATAAGGTTTATCCCGTCAAGCACGTCCTGCCCGGGCTCCGTGCCCGCGCGTTTCAGTTTGCCCACCTCTTCGGAAGATTTGTTCCTTTTTTCCTGCAGGAGGTTAAGCTCCATTGTAAGTTTTCTTTTTTCTTCATCCAGGGCAATAATACCGCTCAGGTCTATTTCCTGGTTTCGTTTTTTCAACCCCTCTCTAACTTTGTCCGGATTATCCCTTATCAATTTGATATCAAGCATTTATGATCGTCTCCCTTGAAAAACCACTCGTCGCTAATCTGTGTAATCTCTCTTAAATCCGTGAAATCAAGATATCGCAGATGTCTATTATATTACCGTACTGAAAAAACATTCGTCGTTAGTCGTTAATCTGTGTAATCTCTTCTTAAATCCGTGAAATCAAGATATCGCAGATGTCTATTATATTACCACACTTTGGGCATAAAAAACAATCACTAAATGTTGCAGAATGTACATTCTTGACTTGTCAAAACCATAGAGTTACAATGTTTGTAAGGTTTAGGATAAATAATGTCTTTTTAAAAAGCTTGATGTAATTGTACAATAGATACATTATGGCTAAATGTGACAAATCGTAAAATGAGAAATATATATTTTGATAATAATATTTACGGTAATTTTCAACGAGAAAATATTAGTTCTGATAAAATCTACGAACTCTTAATAACAAACGACTTGCAGCTTTTAATAAGCAATCATAATTTGCAAGAATTGTTGTTGTGCTGGAAATCAAAAAAACCCTCCAGTATAGAAGCTGGCGTTAAAATTTCAAACATTATAAAAGGCATCAAACCTCGGAGATTTTTAAGACGACCAGCTGAAACTCAAATGCAAGAAATATTGTTGGGCAAAGAGCACACACAGTTTTCAATATTTGCAAAAAATAGCGAGACCGAGTTCTTTGAAAAATTGATAACAAATCTCTCCTTGAATATGTGTGATGATAAGTTGCTTGATGCAGCATCTTCTGTTTCGGGCCTAAAAAAAGATAATATTTTGGAAAAATGTAATCAATATGATGAAATGAAGAAGATTTTCACTTCACGAATGACCTTTACTGAATTTATAAAATCATCAAATAAGGTTCAATTCGACTATATCTCGTATTATCTTGATCTTATTGGATTTAAGAATTTACGACTTAATATTGCTATAGTTGAACATATTCTGGCTAATGAGCAATTGTATCCTGCTGTAATATCGAACATGCGTTCGAATCTATTTTTGAGCTATAGGATATTTATGTTTAAAGGTATTAAGCATGATTGTTTAGATGATACCGTGCATTTAACCTACGCATCTCATTCAGATATATTTGTGACTTCTGATGAACAAATTTCAGAATATTTTAAAGATATACAGCCTTATATGACACTTTGGTCATATAAAACATTTTGGAATCAATGTCCAAATCTGAAAATACAGTAATCATGACTACAAATAATCCTTCAAAAAGAATCATCGAAATAATATCTGCAAACGATGTTAATCCTAAAGGACAAATTGATAGGTTCTTTTATTCAAAATCTCTTTTAGGATACATTTTAAAAAGACCAGTAATTCAAGGAAATGAACTTGAGGTTGGAATCGCATCTCTTTTAAGTAATCAGTATCGAAATATTGAAGAAATTATGTTGGTTGCCTCGCATAATCTTATATTCTCATCAGATTTAGTTGCAAGGGCTATAGTAAAAACATTTTCCCCATCTGCACTAAGAATTGATCAAGCATCAGTAGAGCACTATTCGGCGATGTTCCTGTATAATGCTTTAGTCTTCTATAACGCTAGTTTTGATTATCTGAAAGTATTATTGTACATACAGTATTCATCACACGCAGAAATAGTGACTAAATTTCCAAAGAAAAAGATTGAAGATAAAATATCATATCTTAAACTTAATTCAGTTGATTGGCAAATTGCGTTGAATGCATTGATTACAGAACAAGAATATGGCAATTTTAAAAAATGGTTGAAGCAACATGCAAATGAATTTCCAAAAGGTTTTAGTAGTCTGTTTGGGGAATTGATTGTTAAAAATCGCAAGCTAAAAAATGATTATCAGGCAAATCAGTTAAAACACGGAAAATTACCGCATTTTGAAAGGGAAGACAGGGCAAATATTTTAGGTGGTAGAGAATTTGTCTCTTTAGATGATTTCTTTAACAAAAATATAAAGAAAATAAGTTTTGGGTTTCATTCAAATATTATTAGCATTTTTGATACGCAAGAATTTTTAATTGATTATAATAATTTAACTGCTAAGATATTAAAATTATTGGAACATGAAACTGATGTGATAGGGAACGGTTCTATATAAACTGGGTAGAATAGTTGACCAAATGGACAAGGGCAAAAAACACTAAATACAGGCTCAAAAAGTCATCCCGAAGAAGGCCAAAAATGGCCCAGAAAATGCGGCGTAAAACCTGAAAGTGCGGTGAATCGGCTGTAAATGCGGTGAACGAAATAGGAGACGTAGTCAAATAGACAAATGAAAATACTCCTGCTCAAAGATTTATAAGACAGAAATTGCTTGCCTTGCCCTATTTACATACCCGTCACAAAATACTAAAAGAAATGTGTGGTTCGGTTAATATAGTTGTCGCTGGAACAGGGAGATAAACATGAAAGTATTATTAGTAAACGGCAGTCCTCATGAAAAAGGGTGTACGTATACAGCGTTAGAAGAAGTGGCCAAGACGTTGGATAAAGAAGGGATTGGAACCGAAATATTCCAGATCGGGACAAAACCGTTATCCGGATGTACCGCCTGTTTGAAGTGCAGGGAAACCGGTCGGTGCGTATTTCACGATCGCGTCAATGAATTTTTGGATATAGCGAAAGATGCGGACGGGTTTGTGTTCGGGTCGCCGGTGCATTTTGCGGCCGCGGGCGGCGCCATAACTTCGTTCATGG
>CAZSIW010000102.1:0-7423 GCA_964606755.1 uncultured Elusimicrobiales bacterium
AGGGCGCCGTATCTGTCAGTTCACTTAGTATGTTTAACGCGGCCCGTGTGCTTGGCCCTCTTGAAAATCGGACGGTTATGGTCATAGGGGCTGGTGAGGTGGGAGAACATACGGTCAAACACCTGCTTGGCCGGGGTATCAAAGATATCATCATTTCTAACCGCACGTTCGAAAAGGCGTGCGAACTTGCCCGAGATTTTTCACTCCGCGCCGTCAGATTTGAAAATACGATAGACGGTATGAAAGCCGTGGATCTGGTGATAACCTCGACAAGCTCGCCGAATTACATAATCAGCAAAAGCGATATTGAACGCGTAATACGCTCGAGGCCGCAGAGGCCTCTGTTCTTGATAGATATAGCTGTCCCACGGGATATTGATCCGGACGTGGCTGGGTTGCCTAACGTGCATCTCTGTAATATAGATGACCTGGACAGGATGCGTGAGATCAATATTCAGGAACGTCTTCATGAGGCTGTTATGGTGGAACGCCTTATAGAAGATAAAATAACCGCCGTAATGCGTACTGGTATTTTCAGAAATCCTGTCGGACAGAAGGAAACGGCAACTTTATGGCGCGCGGCATACGAATAGGAACCAGGGGAAGCAGGCTTGCGCTGGCACAAACGAACATGGTCATCGCCGGGTTAAAAGAGGTTTGTCCGGGCCTTGAGTGTTCGGTCCGGGTCATAGAGACCGGAGGCGACCGCGTTTCCAGGTGGAGCGAAGTTCGCGATGAGACCGGTATATTTGTCAGGGAGATCGAGGACGCTCTTTTTAAAGAGGAAATAGATATGGCGGTTCACAGCATCAAGGATATGCCGGCAGAACAGCCGCGCGGGCTAGTGCTGGCATCGGTGCTGCAGCGTGAGGATCCGAGAGATGTGTTGATCTCCAGGGACGGTGCCATTCTCCATGATCTTCCGGCCGGGGCAGTGATAGGAACGAGCAGTATTAGGCGAAAGGCACAGCTCCTTCGCGAACGATCTGACATCGAAGTTACTGAGCTTCGCGGAAATATAGATACCCGCATAAACAAACTGAGAAACGGTTCGATGGCCGGTACGGTAATGGCCGCGGCGGGGCTTATAAGGATTGGTCTTAAAGACCTCATAACCGAATACCTGCCGTTGGAGTGGATGCCGCCCGCTCCGTGCCAGGGCGCGATCGGGATAGAGGTGCGGGAAGAAGACGCTGCGTCAAGGGACGCCGCGCTGAGCTTAAATGACAGGGCATCTTGTTTTTGCATCGAGGCTGAACGTTCATTTATGAAACACGTCGGCGCGGGATGCCGTGTTCCGGTCAGCGCGCTTGCCACAGTTCTATCCGGCCGTCTGCACATGGGGTGCACCCTGACTGATGTTGACGGCCGACGCTCGGTCAAAGTGTACGGAAACGCGCCGTTAGACCGAGGCGACGCCCTGGGAGAACATCTCGCGCAAAACCTTCTTAAATCGGGAGGCAGGGAGTTGATGGCGGTAATGAGTCATATATGAACAAAGGCAAAGTATTTCTTGTAGGAGCGGGACCCGGCTATCCGGGTCTTTTGACTGTAAGGGGCAGGGATTGCTTGCTCGGCGCGGACGTTGTAGTTTACGACCATCTCGTAAGCAATGAGATCGTAGCTCTCGCGCCTAAATCCGCGCGGCTTGTGTACGCCGGGAAATCGAGCGCGGATCACACGATGACACAGGAGGAAATAAACCGCCTCCTGGTAAAAGAGGCTTCAGGGGGTAAAAGGGTGGTCCGTCTTAAAGGGGGTGACCCGATACTCTTCGGTAGAGGCGCGGAAGAGGGGCTGGAGCTCGCGCGCGCGGGCATACCGTTCGAGTTCGTGCCGGGTGTCTCATCTGCGCTCGCGGTGCCCGCTTACGCGGGAATACCTCTGACCTGCAGAGGGCTGGCCTCTACTGTCACGATTGTGACGGGCCATGAAAGTACCGGCAAACGTTCGCCCGCGGTCAGGTGGAATAAACTGCTGAACAAAAACTCCACCGTAGTAGTTTTGATGGGCGTGGCAAACTTGAAGCGGATAGCCCGTAAGCTTGAACATCCCGGGATGCCGGCGGCTGTGATCAGCAACGGCACCCTCTGCTCAGAGAATATTGTTACCGGCACTCTCGCGACTGTTGCTGAGCTCGCGGAAAGAAAAGGGATAAAACCGCCGGCGGTGCTAGTGGCCGGGAACGTGGTAAGAATGAAAGACGAGTTATCGGGGCATATGGACAAGCCTTTCCTTCCGCTTTCAGGAACTCATATCCTGGTAACACGGCCGTTGCCTTTATCGGAGGGTTTTAAAATTCAACTGCAGGACAAAGGTGCCGCTGTAACGGTATTTCCTCTTATAAAGATTATACCCGCGGCAAAAAAAACTGTCGACGCTGTCATAGGGGGCGTGTCTTCGTACGACTGGGTGATAATCACCAGCGCAAATGGAGCCGAGCTGCTTACGGATTCTCTTAAAAGGAACGGTATGGGATATAATGAACTCTCGAATACGCGTATTGCGGCGATAGGGCCAGTGACCGCAAAAATACTTGAAGAACGTGGGTTAAAATCTATGATCGTGCCAGAAATATACACTCAGGAGGCTTTGGCAGAGGCATTCCTTAAATTTGCAGAGGCTGGGAAAAAGCGGGTTCTATTGCTGCATTCACGGGAAAGCCGGCCGGTGTTGAGGGACTCGTTGTTCAGGAAAGGGTTTGACGTGGACGAATTCTTTCTCTACAAAACCGTTTTTACGGGTAATAAGGAAAAGTTCAGGTCATTGCTGTCATCTTCATCGATGGACACGGTTACGATCACGAGCTCTTCCTGCGCGCGCTCGCTGTTTCACATAATGAAGGGGCAGTCAATGGAGCGATTTCGAAAAAAAATGAACATAGCGGCTATCGGGCCTGTTTGCGCAAAGACGGCGCGGTCACTGGGGATGAAGGTCTCTATAGTGGCGCGTGAATATACCACCGCGGGATTGACGGATTCTATAGCTGATCATTATTCGGAATTAAGGAAATACAAATGATAAATTTTACGAGATTGTTGTGCGGGCGAATATTCGAGGGGGATGCTCTGCGGTATGACAGTAAACCGGAAAAGCCCGTTGTTGTCTGGAACGTTACACAGAAGTGCAATCTTTTCTGCAGGCACTGTTACTCTAACTCTTCGATGGATTGTTTCAATGAAGATCTCTCGACCGGCGAGGCGGCTCGATTTATTCGCGGTCTTCATAAGTTCAGCGTGCCTGTGCTGTTGTTCTCCGGAGGGGAGCCGTTGCTGAGATCCGATATTTATGAGCTCGGAGAAGAAGCAAAAACGCGGGGGATCCGCACCGTAATTTCTACGAACGGGACGCTTATAACGAAAAACGCGGCAAAAAAGATCAGGAACTCCGGATTCGATTATGTGGGTGTGAGTTTTGACGGTGTTGGTGCGAGTAATGATATGTTCAGAGGCAAATCAGGGGCATTCAAGATGGCCCTTGCTGGAATCCGGAATTTGCGCGACGCCGGCCAAAAAACCGGTATCCGTTTTACGATCACGCGTCATAATTCACGCAGCATCAAAGATATATTTGAGCTTGCCGAACGAGAGAATGTCGACCGTGTTTGCTTTTATCATCTTGTTTATACCGGCCGCGGAAATACGATGATAAGTGACGACCTTGATAATAATACGGCCCGCGCGGTCGTAGACTCAATAATGCAGTGGGCTTTGTCGCTGCACGAAAGGGGCATGCGAAAAGAGGTGCTAAGCGTGGATAACCATGCTGACGGCGTGTACCTTTATCTAAAAACTCTCGGGAAAGATCCTGGCAGGGCGCGGGAGATACTGCGGCTCCTGGAATCGAACGGGGGAAACAGTTCAGGGGCGTCTATCGCTTGTGTCGATAATAAAGGTGAAGTGCATGCGGACCAGTTTCTGCGGTCGCAATCTTTCGGCAACGTTAAAGATCGTGATTTCGGCGATATATGGACCGATCCGTCTATCGAGCTTCTTCATAAATTGAAGAACAGGCGGAGTTTCCTTAAAGGCCGCTGTTCGCGCTGCCGCCACGTCGCGATATGCAACGGCAATTTCCGCGCGAGGGCCGAGGCCATCCATAAAGATATCTGGCAGGAAGACCCGGCCTGCTATCTGACCGATAAAGAAATAAGCCAATGAATATTTTAAAGGAGCATATGGACTGGCTGAAACAAAGACCGCAACGCCTCAGGCGAAGCGCCGGGATAAGAGACCTTGTCCGAGAGACAAGGTTGTGCGCGGACAATCTTGTGATGCCGTTTTTTGTGGTTAAAGGCAAAAATGTGCGTCAGGCTATCCCCTCGCTGCAGGGACAATTCCGTCTTTCGAAGGAGCTCCTTATCGATGAACTGGCTTTGTGCGCGCGCGACGGTGTGCGGACAATATTGCTCTTCGGAATCCCGGAGAAAAAGGATGAGGCCGCCAGCGGAGCTTTCGAACCGAACGGGGTCGTTCAGGATGCAGTAAAGGCGATAAAAGACAAGCTTCCTGATATAACGGTTATTACCGATGTGTGCCTGTGCCAGTATACTTCCCACGGACATTGCGGTGTGCTGGTGAAAGGCAAAGGCGAAAAAGTTGAAATCGACACAGCAGCCACGCTCGATCTCCTTTCGAAAACGGCTGTGTCTCACGTTCGGGCCGGGGCGGACATCGTCGCTCCGTCGGCTATGACAGACGGGCAGGTGGGCGCCCTGCGGCAAGGTCTTGATAATGACGGTTTTTCGGATGTTCCCATAATGGCGTACAGCGTAAAGTATGCATCTTCATTTTACGGCCCGTTCCGCGAAGCGGCCGGGTCCACGCCTGCGTTCGGCGACAGATCGTCTTACCAGTTGGATACGGCAAACGCCGGGGAAGCTCTGCGTGAGGCGGCGCTGGATGTCGCTGAAGGAGCGGATATCGTGATGGTCAAACCGGCGCTGGCCTACATGGATGTCATCCGGCGGATTTCTGAGCGATCATCCGTGCCGGTGGCGGCGTACAATGTCAGCGGAGAATACGCGATGGTAAAAGCGGCTTCAGCCGCGGGGCTGATCGACGAAAAAAAAACAGTTGCTGAAATATTGACAGGCATCAGGCGTGCCGGTGCCTCTATCATAATAAGTTACCACGCTCGAGACGCGGCCGGATGGATGGCTGAAATAGGAAATCATAAATGATCCTATCCTGGAACATAACAAAAGCCTGCAACCTCTCCTGCCGGCACTGTTACCGGGATGCCGGCCTGCGTGACCCTCACGAGCTGAGCACAGATGAGGGAAAGGATCTGATACTGGAGATCGCGGCGGCCGGGTTTAAAGTTCTTATCTTAAGCGGCGGAGAGCCTATCCTAAGAAAAGACATACTTGAACTGATCTCATTTGCGTGTACCTCCGGGCTTCGTCCCGTGCTGGGGACCAATGGCACGCTGATCGATACGTCCACCGCGCGCGATATGCGGCTCGCAGGTCTCGGCCGCGCGGGTATAAGTGTTGACAGTATGGACGCGGATGTACATGACGATTTCAGGAAAATGAAAGGCTCCTGGAAGCGCACGATGGACGGGATCGAAGCCTGCCGTAAAGAGGGGCTCGATTTTCAGGTCCACACAACGGTCACCCGCCGCAATCTCGCCGGTATCAGCGGCATAACCGAGTTCGCCGAACAATCGGGCGCGAAGGCGCACCACATTTTCTTTCTCGTTCCGACGGGCAGGGGAAATGAGATCGGTGACACGTCCCTGTCCCGCCGGGAGTATCACTCTCTGGTCGCCAGCCTTGCGCAGAGCCAAAAGAATTGCGGCATAGAGCTTAAAACTGTTTGCGCGCCCCAGTTCGCCGCGTTCTCCATCAGTAACAACATAGATACCCGTTTTAAAAAGGGATGCCTCGCCGGCATAAGTTACTGCTGTATACTGCCGAACGGGGACGTGCATCCGTGCCCGTATATGCCGATAAAAGCCGGGAATGTCCGGGATATTCAGTTCAGCCGTATATGGAAAGAGAACGCACTGTTTGCCGAGTTGCGGACACAACGTTACAAGGGGCGCTGCGGCAGGTGTTCGTACAGGTTCTCCTGCGGGGGATGCCGGGCTCGCGCTTTTCATGACAGCGGGGATTACATGAACGAGGACCCGTTTTGCGATTTTCAAGGTGAAATTAATGCTTACAAAGACCGATAAAATACTTCTCGATGAGCTTCAGTTTAGGTTCCCTGTCTCCGAGAGGCCTTACGTGACCATCGCGCGAAGGTTGGGGCTTAAGGAAGGCGACGTGATCAGCAGGGTATATTATCTTCAAAAAAAGGGAGTGATCCGCTACACGGGAATGATCTTCGACCTGAAAAATATTGGAGCGGTCTCTACCCTGGTAGCGCTTTCGGTGCCGAAGTCCGCTGTTGGGCGTGTCGCGAAAATAGTCAACATGTACCCGGGCGTAAGTCACAACTATCTCAGGGATGATATTTACAATATGTGGTTTACGCTGAGCTCTTCATCTGGTACGCGGCTGAAACGAATCGTGAGAGATATCCGAATTAAAACAGCCTGCGGCCGGGCGCTTGACCTGCGCACTCAAAAAGTGTTCAAGGCGAAAGCTGTTTTCAAGATGGGCCAACGATGAGAAGAATAGACATCAGGATCCTGCAAGAGCTTTCCGCTCCGCTTGAAATATGCAGCCGGCCTTTTTTAAAGCCCGCCTCACGGCTTGGCGTGGGAGAGGCGGAGCTGCTTAAGGCGCTACGCGAAATAAAAAACAGTGGTGTCATGCGCCGTGTCGGGGCGGTGCTTAACCACAAAAACGCCGGGTTCGAGTACAACGCTCTCGTGGCCTGGAAAATAAAAAAAAACACGCGCAACAAAATCGGTAGGCTGTTTTCCAAAATTCCATCGGTAAGTCACTGTTATTTGAGGTGTCCAGCCTCCGGGTGGCCCTATTCTCTTTACACAATGGTGCATGCGAAGAGTTCGAAGGAACGCGAGACACTTATAAGGCAGATGGCCGTGAAGGCAAAAGCCGGCGATTATCGCGTTCTGCGGACGGTCAGGGAATTGAAGAAGACAAAGCAGAGTATAAACGGTATATGGGCATGAAATTAAAGACTTCCCAAAAATTATTCAAACAGGCGCTGCGTTCCATGCCGGGCGGAGTAAATAGCCCTGTGCGCTCGTTCCTCTCAGTGTGTGGAAAACCTCTTTTCATTAAGAAAGGAAAAGGCAGCAGGATATATGATGAGGACGGAAACACCTACATAGATTACGTTATGAGCTGGGGAGCGCTCGTTCTCGGCCACGCTCATCCCAAGGTTGTAAGCGCTGTAAAAAATGGTGTTGCCCTTGGAACAAGCTTCGGAGCCCCGACGAGAGGTGAAACGGAGTTAGCCCTGTTGATAAAACAGGCGTTCCCTTCCATAAAAAAAGTCCG
>CAZSIW010000103.1:0-7421 GCA_964606755.1 uncultured Elusimicrobiales bacterium
ACCAGGCCAAAAAGAAAATGGGTGTTCTGCCCGAGGGCCTGAAGGCGCTTCGTGTCGCGACTTATCTTGCCGAGAAGTACCACACGGCAATGCCTGTAGCCGAAGGCATCCACAGAGTGATCGAAGGCGACCTCAAACCCCTGGACCTTGTGAACAAATTCATGAGGATGGGAGTCTAGACTATTGAAACTTTATAAAGAATTGCTATAATTGACAATTCTTATAAAGTTATGTATGCTTTCGGTATGTTGAATATAAAGGAAAAACTTGACTTAATAAAGAGGTTGTCGGGCAAAACACAGGACAAACTCGCAGCCGAGCTTGGGGTTTCGTTTCCCACGCTTAACAGCTGGATTAATGCAAAATCTGCACCGCGGAAAGACGCGGAGAAAAGAATAGATGATCTTTACCTTAAACTGACAGGCCAGAATATAATTCCTGCGACCCAGCTTGATGGCAAAAAGTCTGGTATTCTGAAGAAAACGCGGGAATTTCCTGAAATACTTCAACTGCTCGAAAACCGTAAAGATTTATACGATCAGTTTCTGTTATCTCTTACCTATAATACCAACAGAATTGAAGGCAGTACCCTGACAGAACCTGAAACAGCCGCTATCCTTTTTCAAGATGCGGCCTTGCCGGATAAATCCATTATTGAACAAATGGAAGTAAAAAATCATCAGGCTGCTTTCCGGTATATGGTGCAGCACCTGGCAAGAAATGGGAAGATTTCTGAAGAATTTGTTCTAAGAATGCATGCAATACTGATGAACGGAATAAGAGATGATACAGGGCATTACAGAAACCATGCTGTGCGAATCGCGGGTTCTAATGTTGTAACGGCCAATTATGTTAAAGTGCCTGTATTGATGAAGGGTGTCATTGAAGACATTTCAAAAGGTGAAAAAGACCTGATAAGTTTCGCATCGCGTGTTCACAGCCGTTTCGAACAAATACACCCGTTCTCGGATGGCAACGGAAGAGTTGGACGGTTGCTTCTTACCGCTATGCTTTTAAAAGAGGGCTTGGCTCCAGCTATTATAGCGCAGAAAAACAGGCGTTTCTATATACTCTATTTAAATCAAGCCCAATTGCGTGATGATTACAGCAGGTTGGAAGATTTTATCTGTGAAGCGATTTTGGCTGGGTATGATATTTTAAGTTTTCGGGAGCAAAAATGAAAAAGATAATTGTTGTAACGCTTATCGCGCTGGTATGCCTTTCCGCAGGGCTGGCGGCGTACATGTTCGTGCTGTTCAAACAGATGTCTGCGGTTTCGCAGGGCGCAGCGATACAGAATTACCCATCCGAAAAAGCCGCGCTTCTTGTGATAGACGTTCAGGAAAGCCTCACGGGCGACCTGTCAAATTCATTCACTAAGGGAATGAAAGCCCAGTCCGATCCGCTGATCCGCGCAATAAACAAAACCGTGGATTGGGCCGGGGCTAATAATATGCCCGTCGTTTACATCAGGCAGGAAAACACGGATAAGTTATACAACCTGCTCACCTGCGGAATGCTCGCGAAAGGCAGCCTGGGCGCGCAGATAGACAAACGGGTAAAGGTTTCGGGCGCGAATATTTTCGGCAAGCAGAAGATGGACGCTTTCTCAAACCCCATGTTCGAAGCGCTTCTTAATGCTATGCAAATAAACAAGCTTTATGTGACCGGCCTCGACGCCGCCTACTGCGTGGACAGGACCATCAAAGGCGGCCTGGGGCGCGGGTATAAAATTACGGTCGTGCAGGACGCTCTCATATCAAGCACGCCGGAAAAGAAAGACGATATGATAGATAAATATACGGCTGAGGGTGTCAGCATCACAACATCCGATGAACTGCCGGCGCCAGTTGGCGCTAAGAAATAATTGAGATAGTTGAAAACTCCAACTATCTCAGATTCAAAATAAAATTGTTGGAGAAGACAATGAAAGAGAAAGTGGTTTTAGCGCTTGATCTGGGGACTACCGGGAACAGGGCTATAGCTTTTTCTAAGAAAGGCGGGATAGTCGCCAAGTCTTACTACGAGTTCACACAGATATTCCCGAAACCCGGGTGGGTGGAACACGACCCCGTGGAGCTGTTGAACACCGCGATAAAGGCTTTAGAAGATGTTATAAATATTGTCGGGGCGGAGAACGTTGATTCTCTCGGCATCACCAACCAGCGGGAAACTACGGTGCTGTGGGACAAAACAACCGGAAAGCCCGTGTATAACGCCATCGTGTGGCAGTGCAGGCGCACAGAAGACATCTGCAAAAATTATACCGATTACCGAAAACAGATAAAAGAAAAGACAGGCTTGTTCCTCGACCCGTATTTCTCCGCCACAAAGATAAAATGGATTTTCGAGAACGTGCCCGGATTACAGGAAAGGGCCGAGAAAGGCGATATCTTTTTCGGCACGCCCGAAACCTGGGTGATGTGGAACCTCACGGGCCGCAAGGTTCACGCCACCGAGCCAAGCAACGCTTCCCGCACGCTTATATTTAACGTCCAAACCCTGAAGTTCGACAAAGAACTGCTCGAGCTGTTCACTCTTCCCGCCAACATTCTGCCCGAGGTTAAGGATTCCGACGCCCTGTTCGGCCACACCGATAAAAGCATCACAGGCAAAGAGATACCCATTCACGGAATACTAGGCGACCAGCAGGCGGCCCTGTTCGCCCACTGCGCGTGGAGCAAGGGCATAGTTAAATCGACTTACGGAACGGGAATATTTATACTCACCAATACCGAAGACAAGTTCTATAACACCGATACGCTGGTGTCCACAATAACCTGGAAAACCAAAAAGGGTTTGAATTACGCCCTGGAAGGCAGCGTGTTCGTGGGCGGCGCGGCTATCCAGTGGCTGAGAGACAATTTAAAAATAATAAACTCTGCCCCCGAGACAGAGCAGATGGCCGCTTCTTTAACAAGCAACGAGAACGTTTATTTTGTGCCCGCATTCCAGGGCCTCGGCGCCCCGTACTGGGACCCGGAGGCTAGGGGAATTTTAATAGGCCTCACCCGCAAAACCTCGCGTGAAAATATAGTCAGGGCGGTGCTTGAGTCCCTTGCCTACCAGACAAAAGACATAATGGAAGCCATGAAACAGGCCCAGAGCGAGGATTTTAAGGAGTTGCGCGTGGACGGCGGCGCCTGCGCAAACAATTTCCTCATGCAGTTCCAGTCCGATATTCTGTCACTGCCTGTTGAGCGGCCGAAGATAATTGAAACAACAGCCCTAGGTGCGGCAGGCATAAGCGGCATAGCCTCCGGTTTCTGGACAAAAGAGGAGTTAATGGGAGCCATAGAGATCGACAAGGTCTTTAAACCCGAGATGGACAAAAATAAGGCCGATTTGCTGTATTCAAAATGGAAAGAGGCGGTCGAGAGGTCTAAGAAGTGGGCATAGGCAGGAGCGGGACGTAAATTAAAATATAATTTTGGAAGGGGCGAACGTGGGTTTAAGATATGTTTTGATCGTTATGGTAATATTGTCTGCAGGAGGGGGTATGGCGGCGGAAAAATATGAAAAGGCTGTTTTCGCGGGCGGGTGTTTCTGGTGCATGCAGCAGCCTTTCGAATCGGTCAAAGGGGTGCAGAAGGTTTTGGCCGGGTACACCGGCGGTAAAATGGAAAACCCGTCATATGAGGATGTGTGCAGCGGTGGAACGGGCCATTTTGAGGCCGTGGAAGTTACCTTCGACCCGGCGGTGGTGTCTTACAAAAAATTGTTGGACGTGTTCTGGCAGAATATTGACCCGGAAGACGCCTCCGGGCAGTTTGCCGATAAGGGTTCGCAGTACAGGTCCGCGATATTTTATACGGACGACCGGCAGAAAGCCGCAGCGGAGCAGTCCAAAAAAGAGATCGGACAGAAGCTGGGGCTTAAGAAACCTGTTGCCACTCTGGTGTTGAAGGCGTCGAGGTTCTATCCGGCGGAGGATTACCACCAGGACTATTACCAGAAATGTCCGTTGAAATATAAAACGTATAAGAATTTATCCGGCAGGGAAAATTATGTGGAAAAAATCCAAGAGAAAATGAAACAGGCTGGGGCGAAACAAGTCCTGACGCCTTTGCAGTATAATGTAACGCAGGAGTGCGGCACCGAACCGGCTTTCGACAACGCCTACTGGAACAACCACAGGGAAGGTATTTATGTCGACGTGGTGTCGGGAGAGGCGCTTTTCAGCTCGGTTGACAAGTTTGACTCAGGCACCGGCTGGCCCAGCTTCACAAAACCGCTTGAGAAAGAAAATATCGCCGAAAACGATGACAAAAGCCACGGTATGGAACGCACGGAAGTTAAAAGCACAGGCGGTTCGCACCTGGGTCACGTATTTGACGACGGTCCCCAGCCGACGGGCAAAAGATACTGCATAAACTCGGCCGCGCTGAGGTTTATCCCCAAAGAAGACCTTGCCAAGGAAGGCTATGGCCAATACCTGAAACTGTTTGAGGACAAGAAAAAATAGACAATGACGAAACACTGCGCGATCCTGTTATCTCTGTTTTTGTTTTGTGGCCCGGTGTTCGGTGCGGGGGAGCCTCTGGTTTTTTCAAGCGGCAAACACAGGAACGTGCTTGTAGAGCTGTTCTCCTCGCAGGGGTGCAGCAGCTGCCCGCCAGCCGAAAGGTGGATGAGCAGGTTTGTTAACGACAAAAAACTGTGGTCTGAGGTGGTACCCGTAGCGTTTCACGTTGACTACTGGGACTACATCGGCTGGAAAGATCCGTTCGACTCGAGTATTTTTTCCGCCAGACAGCGCAAATATTACGACAGCGGCGCTGTTTCGTCGCTCTATACTCCCTGTTTCGTTGTGAACGGGGCCGAATGGAAAGAATGGTACGCCGGCGGCGATTTTCCCGGTTCGGCCGCCGATGCCGGATTGCTTTCTGTCCGCATCGAGAAGGGTTATCTGAACGCCGAGTACCCTTCAGGAAAAGGTAAGTTGTACATGCATATTGCTCTGCTGGGGTTCGGTCTTGTGACTGATGTAAAAAGCGGGGAGAACAGCGGAAAAAAACTGGCCGAGGATTTTGTTGTTTTGGATTATGGCGTGTATTCCTCGGATACGCAGCGGTGGCGGGTGAAATTCCCCGCTAAAACTACAGCGCCGGCCAAACGATTAGCTGTGGCTGTCTGGCTGAGCGGCGACGAAAGCGAGGGTGTAATCCAGTCTGCAGGGTCGTGGATGTAAGACTACGTGTAAGAATTCTGGAATTCTGGGGACACGATACTTATCTAGGGCCTTGCATTCAGAAATTTTGCGATATGTCTATAAATATTCCGAGTTTTTTATAATTGAGTTCGACATATTTTAATTTTGCACTGCATTTGTGCGCGTAACACGCATTAAAGCCTCGAGAAACACGTACCGTTAGCCTCTTGAACACATCAAACCATAAAAGCCCTGAAATTCCAATGATATTTGATTCACAATAATACGCCTAAGCCCACCCATTAGCCCAGGACTCGGGGCGAAAATGGGGCGAAGTTGGGGAAGAAATGTCAGAGAAAAGAGAATAGAGATTAGAGAATAGGGGGCGTAATGAGGGGCGGATTCGGGGCTGATATTTTGCAAAAAGTGGGCACAATCGGGGCGCGATTGGGGCAAGAATGGCAGGGAAAATGGGATAGGGAAAAAGGAATAGGGGTCACAACTTGGGCAGAACCGGTGGCGGAATTTGGGCAATAAAAGTATGGAATCGGGGCGAAATATGGGCAGGAATGGGGCGAGCACGGGGCGCTTTTGGGGCAGAAATGACAGAGAAAAGAGGATAGAGATTAGAGAATAGGGGGTGTAATCGGGGCGCGATTGGGGCAAGAAAGGCAGGGAAAAAGGAATAGGGAAGAAGGAATAAGGGGCAGAACTGGGGCAAATTCTGGGCGTAATGAGGGGCGGATTAGGGGCTGAAATTTGGCAATGAGTGGGCATAATCTGGGCATATTTGGGGCAAAAAAGGCATGGAAAATGGAATAGGGATTAAGGAGTAGGGGGCATAACTTGGGCAGAACCTGGGCGGAATTGGAGTAAACTTTGGGCGCAATCTGGGCTAAACTGGGCAAGAATGGGGCACATTTGTGGAAAAAACGCAGGGAAAATGGAATGAGTAATGGGCATAATCGGGGCGCAGTTTTGGCAGGATTGGGGCGAAAATTGGGCTAACTTGGGGCGCAATCTTGGCATAAACTGGGCAGGAATGGGGCGCGACCGGGGCGCAATTGGGGCAAAACAGGGGCAGAATATGGGCAAAAAATGATGTGGATTCCGGCTTACAGACTGCGGAATGACAGCCGGAAAGGTTCTTAAAAGGTCAGCACGCAGGTGTTGTGGACAACTTTGATGTTGTTTTCTTCGCAGAATTTTATGGCTTCTTCGCTTTCTGCGCCGGGCTGCATCCAGACCATCTTGATACCTTTCTTTAAACAATCCCGCACTATCTTTTCGGTCGCGGGGGGCGGGGTGACGAGGTCAATGGCATCGATCTGGCCCGGAATGTCTAGAACGGATTTGTAGCATTTTATACCTTCCACTTCCTTAATGGACAAAGTGACGGGGAAAACCTCGTGGCCTTCCGAGGTGAGTTTTTTTAGTATCCTGTAGGCTACTTTGGATGTGTTGCAGTAAGAGCCCGCCACAGCTATCTTTTTACAGCAGAGAAATTCTTCAGTCAGTTCCAAGCACTTTCTCCTCTGTCGCTGGTTTTGCGACTTCTTCATGTGCGGAGTGGTCGTGCAGTTCCACTGAACAGGTGCTGCATACGAGTTTTTCTTTTATGTGTTTTGCCGAATGGGTGAATAGAAGCGGAAAAACTATGTCGCTAGTGCAGCAGGGGAGCCAGACCGCGGAAAACAGGAAAGCAACTATCAGCACAGAGTCTACCGGGCTGAACCCGCTGCCTTTGGCCATCATTATATGGAACAGCGACGCCGCGGTGCTTACAAAAATATGGCCAGCGTGGGTCATTTTCGTGTAGGGTTTCAGGTACGCCAGGCCTATCGCAAGCAGGGCTATGGGGTTGACTATCCACCATTCTTCAAGAAAGCCTATGTGCGCTTCGGCGTTGGGCATTTTCAGCAGCGTTTCGCCTATAAATGGGATAATTGAGTTGCTCAGTGTTGCGACGCCTATGGAGCCGAAGTAACCTATCAGGACGACTTTCCAGAAAGAGTATTTGTCTTTGTGGAGGCGGTACATCGAGGTTGTCACGAAGGAGCTAAGGAACACGTGCGCGGGGTGGAGCGTGTAAAATATTTTGTAAGAAACGCTGTAGGGCATGTTCCTCATAAGAAACATCAGAAGAACACCGACTATGGAGCCGATGAGTGTGAAAGGCGAGTGTTCCTTAAGCTCGTGGAATACATATTTAACGATAGACATAGAAGACGCCCCTTTTTTGTTTCTTTTGCGCAATTGTATGTTTTTT
>CAZSIW010000104.1:0-7406 GCA_964606755.1 uncultured Elusimicrobiales bacterium
GAACTGCTCGACAAGATGACGGCGATGCTTCCGGAGACCGAGGTGTTCTCGAGCACGGATGACGCCATCAAGATAACGCTCATAGGCAAGCCGAACGTAGGGAAGTCGTCGCTGTTCAACAGGCTTTGCAAAACAGACCGCAACATAGTCAACGACAAGCCCGGCACGACCCGCGACGCCATCGATGTATGCGTGGAAAAAGACGGCCAGCGGTTTGTTATCATAGACACTCCCGGCCTGCACAGAAAAAGGACGTTCAAAAACGATATGGAATACCTGATAACTCTGAGCGCCCAGCGGGCGCTGGAACGCACGGATGTCGCGGTGATACTGATGGACGCGACCCAGGGCGTAGGCGACACGGAGTCGAGGGTAGCGCAGATAGTCCTTGAGAATAAATGCGCGTGCCTTCTGGCGATAAACAAGTGGGACCTGATAGAGAACAAGGAAGAGCGGATAAAGAAATTATCGGCCCAGCTTGAAAGCAAACTCCATTTCCTCTGGTGGTCAAAAATGCTTTACCTCTCGGCAAAGACGGGTTTACGAACCGACAAACTGCTCGACGAGGTGAAAACGATCTACAAGGAATTCAGCAGAGAGGTGCCAAAAGACAAGCTTCTAGATCTTATGCGCACCGCTTTCTACAAAAACCCGCTGTCGCGCAACGGCAAAGTTCTTACGTTGAAGGACGTATACCAGCAGGACATCAGGCCGCCGACGTTTGTATTCAAGGTGAACGTGCCTCTCCTGGTGCATTTCTCCTACAAACGCTACCTCGAAAATATACTGAGAGAGACATTCGGTTTTTCAGGCACACCATTACATTTGAAGTTCGTGACTCAGGAGAAAGAAAAGAAATGATAGCCGCCATAATATGGATGCTGGCAGCATATATCTCGGGTTCGATACCTTCGGCTTATATCTTTACGAAACTCGCCAAAGGCCTCGATATCAGGGAGCACGGCTCCGGCAACATGGGCGCCACAAATGTTTTCAGGGTCGCCGGGCCCTGGGCTGCGATAGCGACTCTTCTCGCGGATGCCCTGAAAGGTTACGTGCCGACGATCATTTGCATGAAACTGTATCCCGACAGGCCCTTTTTGTGGCTGATGACGGCGATGTGCGCGGTGATCGGCCATATCTGGACCATGTTCCTGAAGTTCAAGGGCGGAAAGGGAGTGGCTACGGGAGCGGGGATATTTCTGGCGCTGTTGCCCGTTCCAACGCTCTATACCATCGGTGTTTTCGCGCTTGTGTTCGCTGTCTCGAGATACATCTCTCTAAGTTCGATCATAAGCTCCATATCGCTTCCTTTGATAGCGTGGATCAGGACGGAACCGAGGGAGCTGTGCGTTTTTGCCAGCGCGGTCGGGTTTCTTATAATACTCAAACACGGCCCGAACATAAAACGCCTTTTGAACGGCACCGAAAATAAGTTAACCGGAGCAAAAACAAATGAGTAGAGTTGGAGTGCTCGGCGCGGGCGCCTGGGGAGTGACCCTGGCAAACTTGCTGTCCCAAAAGAAAAACAATGTGTTCCTCTGGGAGTTTGACGCCGAAGCTGCTACGGCGCTTGCCGAAAAAAGGAAACTCGATTTTTTTAGTTATGTAGAACTGCCGCCAAATGTAAAAGTATCCAATGACCTTGGCGAGTGCGTTTCAAGAATGGATTTTATTGTCTTTGTCGTTCCGTCCCATGTTTTCAGGAAGGCGATCCAAAGCGTCGTTGCCTCAAAAGCCGACCTGTCCAGAACGATCATAATCTCTGCGACGAAAGGGATAGAAGAAGCGTCGCTTATGACGATGTCAGAACTGCTCAATGTGGAGATGAACGGGAAGAAAGAAAACATCGTAGTCCTCTCGGGCCCCACAATCGCGAAAGAAGTTGCCGGCAGGATGCCTACCGCCATTACCGCCGCTTCGTCCAATATTAACGCCGCAAAAATAGTCCAGGAGCTGTTCAATACCGATTATTTCAGGGTTTATACAAACACGGATGTCATGGGAGTTGAGACCGGCGGCGCGCTTAAAAATGTGTTCGCCATAGCTGCTGGCATCTGTGACGGGCTGGGCCTTGGCGACAATACAAAGTCGGCCCTTATAACAAGGGGCTTAAGGGAGTTCGTGATGCTCGGCACAAATATGGGCGGGCAGGCTTCCACGTTCTTCGGCCTTGCCGGGCTCGGCGACCTGATCGTAACGTGCTATTCGCCTAATTCGCGCAACAGGACATTGGGTGAAAAAATAGGAAGGGGCGTCCCGCTCTCTCAGGCTGAAAAAGAGGTGGTAATGGTGGCCGAGGGTGTAAAAACCGCCCGCAGCGCCTACAAACTGTCCAACAAGTTCAAACTGGAAGTCCCGATAATAGAACAGGTGTATCAGGTGCTTTATTGCCAGAAACCTCCGAAGCAGGCAGTGGAAGAACTGATGGGCAGGTCCGCCAAACCCGAGACTCTATACGAGATAGGCAAGCTCGTTATCTAGGAGTTACAAATGAACAAAAACGACCTTATCGAATCGCTTTTAAAAGTTTTGAGCACAAAAAAGGAAGCAAGGGACGCGGTGGAGCGCATGTTCTCCGAGATGAAGCGTAATCTTGCGCAGGGGAACAAAATAGTAGTTTCCGGTTTCGGCAGTTTTTATCCGTACGTTACAAAGGCTAAGAAATGCCGGAACCCGAAGACCGGTGAGACCATACATATTTCTCCGAGGAATAAGGTCCGGTTCCACCAGTCAAAAGATCTGTTCTAGAGAACGATAGTTTGTCGATATTTTTGTGGAACCGTCAGGGAAGAATGATAATATTTGACTTTTTGGGCTCTACTTTGGTTAAATATGTAATCAAATTAATCGGTGAGATATGCTCGAATCTGTAATAATTCCTGACAAGGAATATTTTTCCATCGGGGAAGTGGCACAACTGGTTCAAGTTCCCGCGTATGTTTTGAGATACTGGGAAAGTGAATTCAAGCTCCTGCGTCCTGCCAGAAGGGTGTCGGGCCAGAGAAAGTACACAAAAAAAGATATTGAGCTAATTTTTGACGTAAAAGATCTTTTATACATAAAAAAGTTCACCATAGCCGGTGCAAAGAAAGAGATCCTGAAAGAGAAAAGGAAAAAGACCCAGCCGGAACAGTTGAACTTTGACATAAACTCCAGTTTTGACCCGGGCATGATAATGGATATCAAATCCGAGCTGGAAGATATTTTGAAAATATTAAATTCTTGATAGTTCCGGTGTATACCCCACATTAAATTGTTTGTAGATCGGGGCGTAGCGTAGCTGGCTAGCGTCCGCCGCGGCGGAGGAGAGGTCAAGTTCAAAACGAATAAAGAAATGACTTTTTTTGTGTATGTGTTGCGAAGTTTAAAAGACAATAAATATTATGTAGGGCAGACATCTAATTTGGAAGCGAGAATAGATTATCACAATGCTGGCAGACAAAAGTCTACAAAATATAGAGTTCCCTTTAAGCTTGTATATTACGAAGAGTTATCCAGTAGAATGAAAGCGGTTAAAAGAGAGAAAGAGTTAAAATCCGGAAAAGGAAGAGACTATATAAAGACCCTTAGAATCGGGGCGTAGCGTAGATGGCTAGCGCACTCCCTTGGGGTGGGAGAGGTCGGTGGTTCGAATCCACTCGCCCCGATTTATTTTTTCCTTGCAAGATTGTTCCTCAAATTAAGAAAACATTTTACGATTGGTTCTCCGCCACGGAGTTGTTGGCGGACCCGCCAAAGCAGCAGTGGTGGGGAATCCACTCGCCCCGATTTATTCTTATTTCTGCATTCCCGGCTCTTCCACAAATGCCGTATTTCTTTGTTTGAAAAACAACCTATTATTTGTTATAATTCCAATACAAAAATGTTGCTTTAAAAATAGCTGCGGGTTTAACTGTTTTGCGGTTCTATCTCTGGAGGTTGTAATGCTGAAAAAAATCTCTATTGTCGGTGTTCTTGTTTCTCTTTTCGCTGTGGCGGCGCTTTTCGCCGCTGAAGACGCAAAGCTCGAAACTGTGGTCGCTTCGGTCGACGGCGAGGCTGTCACAAAAGACGACCTGTATTTATCGATGATACAGTCGTATCCCAACCAGGCGAACGAGACGCTGAACCGTTTGGTAAACAATATCCTTATCAAAAATGACGCGGCCAAAAAGAAAATTTCCGTTTCCGATAAAGAGATACAGGACAAAGTAAAAGAGCTCGGCTTGAACGGCGAGCTGGCGCCTGCCGTGCGGTCCGCGATAATTTCCTCGCTCCTGCTGGAAAAGATACTTACAAAAGAAAAAAACCTCTCCGTGAACGACGAAGAGGTAAAGACCTTCTACGACCAGAACAAAGACAAGCTTGGCGAGCCCGAGCAGATCCGCCTCAGGCAGATATTCATGAAGTCGGAGAACCAGATAAACGATATACTGGTAGCGCTTAAAGCCGGCGCCGATTTCTCAAAAATGGCCCAGGCCAAGTCCGAGGACGAGCAGAGCAGGCAGAAGGGCGGGGATATCGGGTATTTCTCTAAGGGGATGCTCCTGCCCGAGATAGAGAAGGTCGTGTTCTCGCTGAAAGCCGGGGAAACGTCGCCTGTTATTACCACCTCCGCGGGCTATATTTTACTGAAAGTCGAGGAACGGAAAGAAGCCAAGCAGCCGAAGTTCGATTCGGCGACCAGGCAAAACCTCAAGAAACTTATCCTGGGCAATAAGATCCAGAAAGAAACCCAGCCATACCTGGACGACCTGCGCAAGAAAGCGGTCATTAAATAACTGCCGCGGAACGCCCGCGGTAAAGAGTGAAAATGGAAATCGAAAAACAGCCGCCGGCGTTTGCTGTGCCTTCATCCGGCAAGAAGCTCCCCAAAGTAAGCATAATAATTCTTAACTATAAATTGGCGCAGGACACCATCGAGTGCGTGGAATCGATCGGCGCTTCCGGTTATCCAAACTGCGAAATAATCGCGGTGGACAACAATTCGGGCGACGGCTCGGCAAAAATAATCAGGGAAAAATGCCCTTCAGTGGCCGTTATAGAAAATGCCGCCAACGGCGGCTTTGGCGAAGGCAACAACATCGGCATCAGAAAAGCGCTCGAGGGCAGGCCTGATTATATACTTTTAATTAACAACGACACGGTAGTGGATAAGGGTTTTCTTAACCTTCTCGTGGACAAGATGGAGAGCGAAAAAAACGTCGGCATCGCGGGCCCTGTTATCTGTTACTATCCGCAAAAAGACATCGTCTGGTCAGCCGGCGGCTCGGGCGGGCTCTGGCGTTCCCAGAACAGGTGCTCGGGCAGGAAGCTGAAAGACTGCAACTTAAACGCTGAAGTAGACTATATCCCTGCTTGCTGCGCTCTTGTCAGGGCTGACATTTTGGCGCGCACGGGCATGTTCAACCCCGATTATTTTCTGTACAGCGAAGACGTCGACCTGTCTGTAAGGATCAAAAAGGCGGGGTACAAACTCTCGCTCGTGCCCGAGGCGGTGATATACCACAAGTCGTCCCTTTCGACGGGCGGCAAGACCTCGGCGATATCGCGCTATTACGCTACGAGGAACAGGTTCCTGATTTTGAAACTGCACGGCGGGATGCTTGATAAGGCGGTTTTTTACTGCGCGGTCCTGCCCCTTGTAACGGTAAAGAATGTGTTTGTTCTGGACGCCAATTCGCTCTCCGCGTTTTTTCAGGGCATGAAAGACGGCTTCTACGGCAGATTCGGAAAGAACCCGAAACTGACCCCATAAATATATTGCAAATTGAAAATTGAAAATTTTAAATTTATAGATCAACAGGTCAATTTAATTTGCATTTTGCACTTTACACTTTGCAACAGGTATTTGATTTTAATCTTATAATTTGACATTATATTATAGTGGCTAAATACACAAAAACATTCATGCTTCTTGTGGCCCTCATGGTCGCGGTTAACGGCGTCAGCGAGGCGAGAAGCAAGTTCATGTTCTGGTGCGGCATGCTCGTTGCCGCGGCGGGGGCATACGCGATAGGCGACGGCCTTCAGATGGTGCAAAGGACAGAATACGGCGACGTTGCGAAGCCGGCTTATAACATCCCTACCCCCACGGGTTTTAATGTCACAACCACCGTTCCCTACAGCGTCACAGGCATGAACGGCACTATCACGAACACAGGCAACACCCTGCTCACGAATATAGTTGTTCAGGGCTCGTATGTGGATTCGACCGGCAACCAGATACAAAATGTTACCTCTTCGTCTATCGCAAGCCTCGCGGTCAATCAAAGCACGAATTGGTCTCTGCCGGACGCGACAAACCTCCCGGCACAGCCGGATTCGACAGGCTTCCAGTTCACGGCGACATACCAGCATACTCCCATATACGGCTCGGCGAGTATAACCCAAACCAAAGACGAGAATGAGGCTTACGTCGGGATAGCGGCTGTTCTCCTGGGCGGCTATTTGGTAATAAGCTATCTTAATAATAAAGAGATAAACGAGGAAGACCTCAGCAAGAAAAACGATTTCAACATAAATCTCGCCAGCCGCAACGGTATGTCAAGACTGACATTTTCGGCAAGAATATAGGCTCAGCCCTCAAACCAACAACCCGGCCTCGGCAAGCGGAAACACCGTGTCAGTTTTCAGACTATCTAAATGTATGCCAATTTGATAGAATATATATGTCAAATCTAACCTAGAGGGGTGAAAAAATGCAAAAACCGAATTACGAGTTCGCGAAGCGCCAGAAAGAATTGAAGAAGAAGAAAAAGAACGAAGAGAAAAGGTTGAGGAAACTCAACAAAGTCAAAGATCCGTTGATCGACGACACTATCGAAACAGCCACCAACATCTAAAACCTGCTTTTCCGTTAAACACAATATCTGATAAAGGACTAACATGAACATTCTGGTACGCAATTTGCCCGTGTATTTGGGCGATGAGAAATTGGCTGAGCTCTTTAAGGAGTTCGGCGCTGTCAGCTCGGCTTCTATCGTTAAAGACAAAACTACCGGCCACTCGAGAGGTTTCGGGTTCGTGGAAATGCCGAACCCCGGCGAGGCCGCGGCGGCCATAACCGCTCTTCATCACAAGAAGATAGGCGACGGTAAAATAAGGGTTAAAGAAGCCAACCCCAAGTTTGGCCCGGAGTATTTTGCTTCCGATCAGGCCCAGAAAGAGTTTGAAGCCGAAAAGAAAGCAGCGCCCGTAAGGGTTGGGCGCCCGATGCCTCTAAGAACAGAAAGGTCCAACCGCCCGGCGGAAAGACCCAAACGTCAGTTCTCCCGTTACCCGATGCGCGAGGGCGGCCCGTCTGATTTCAAGCCCCGCGAGAGCAGCTACGGCCCTTCCGGTTCAGGTGAAAGGCCCAGCCGTCCGTATACACCCCGTGGTGAGCGCAGTTACGGCCCTCCAAGAGATGGTGCGAGGCCCAG